>QZIL01000117.1 GCA_003599025.1 Nitrospiraceae bacterium
ATGTTGACCACTGATTTAAAAGGTTATTTCCTGCCTAAGAGCCCAACCTTTACTTCAGCCATGTCCCCTAAACATGGTCAACATCCTCTTTAATTTTTTCATCGCTCCCGCCCAAATATAATATTTTTTTACTCCACAAGAAATGCTCATTCAGAAAAAAAGATTGTAATCTTTTTTCAGTTACAAGTCCGGCCTGTAATTTTTGGTTAATATGGCCTTTAAATGTTATACAGTGCTTTTCTCTATAAATGCCTTCCGTCACATTATAATGTTTATTAATGTTCCGTTGCACACCATTCCTGATAAGCACTAACGTATCCATAGTATTAAAGAAATATAAGATAAGACCGATATGAGGATAGTAATGCAGTTTAATATTATTCCTTAGTTTGTTTGAAGAAATAACATAATATTAGATATCTGAGTGGGCCGGACACAATGACAGACAGCAATGCGTCAACTAAACAATATTATATTCTGGCAGGTACAGGGTTCTTCCTCCTGACATTTATTTTTTATGTCTCTTCGGCCTTTTTTGATTTCGAACAGCAGGTATTTCTCAGCTGGGGAATGGTGCTGCTGGCTCTATTTATCAAAACATTTATCCCCAATGATCAGGCATTAAAGCGCATAATCATTATCTTCCTCTGTCTGTTCCTAACCCTGAGGTACTGGTTTTTCCGGACATTTGACACTCTGTTTTTTAGTGCCCCGATTGATATTATTTTTATCGCGGCCCTGTATATTGCGGAAACTTACGGCATCCTTACCTATCTGCTCGGGGTTTTTGTAAATATACATCCCTGTGAGCGCAAACTGATAAAAGCGGACCTTGATGATCCTGCCCTTCCGACTGTGGATGTATTTATCCCGACGTATAATGAGCCTGCTGAAATTATATTGACTGCAGCGACTGCCAGCATAAATATGAAGTATCCCAAAGACAAGCTAAATGTGTATATCCTTGATGACGGTGGGACAGTGGAGAAGAGAAACAGTCCCGATCCTGCAACCGCGGAAAAGGCACGTCGCCGCCATGAAGACCTCAAAGCAATGGCGTCATTTCTTGATATCGGGTACATAACAAGGGAAAGAAACATTCATGCCAAGGCCGGAAACATTACTAATGCACTCTCCAGCAATACAACTGGAGAATTGACCCTTATACTTGACTGTGACCATAATCCGTCACGGGACCTGCTTATTAACACAGTAGCATATTTCATGAAGGACGAGAAACTCTTTCTTGTGCAGACCCCTCATTTCTTCATTAATCCCGACCCTATCGAAAAAAACCTTGGTACCTTCAGAGAGCTCCCGGCAGAGGGAGAACTGTTCTTCGGTGCGATACAAAAGGGGCTGGATTTCTGGAACTCGTCTTTCTTCTGCGGTTCTGCAGCCGTTATACGGAGAAAATACCTTGAAGAGATAGGCGGGATTGCCACAGACACGATCACTGAAGATGCAGAGACCTCACTGATGCTCCACGCAAAGGGTTATAACAGTGTTTATGTGGACAGGCCGATGATATGCGGGCTTGCGCCTGAGACATTTTCGGATTTTATTCTGCAGCATACACGATGGGCCACTGGTATGCTTCAGATACTCCTTCTGAAAAATCCTCTCTTTCAGAAGGGCCTGAAATTTTACCAGCGTCTGGGTTATCTGAACAGCTGTATATATTGGCTCTTCGGTTATGCAAGGGTAATATTCATGCTCGCCCCGATGGCGTATCTGTTCTTTGGAGCAAATGTCTATAATGCGACAATTTCTCAGGTCATGACCTATGCCATTCCCCATCTTGTTGCTGCGATCATTCTGACAGATTTTCTTTACGGACGGGTTCGGCATACCTTTGTCTCGGAGCTGTACGAAACCGTCCAGAGTTTTTTTGTTATGCCTGTGCTTACGAGAGCACTGCTGAAGCCGCGTTCCCCAAAATTCATGGTAACGCCCAAGGGCACAACTCTTTCATCTGATTTTGCGAGTCCGCTGGCATTTCCTTTTTACTTCCTGTTTTTTGCTTCTTTAATCGCGTATCCGGTTGCACTGTGGCGGTGGCAAAATAATCCCCTCCAGCAGCACGGGATTATAGGTTGTCTCATCTGGGTGACATTCAACTTTATCATGCTGCTTCTCTGTCTCGGAATAGTCTGGGAAAAGCGCCAGATCAGGACAAAGCACAGGATACCAGTAGACAAGGAAGCAGTGCTGTCCATGCCGTTCAGGGGGATAAAACACACTGTACGGGTCTTTGACATTTCAGAAGGCGGTCTGGGGCTTACTTCAGAAGTGCACCTTGACCTGTCTCCCGGAGATGATATCCTTATAGATGTATCAGACAGTTACGGAAATGAATACAAGTTCCATATGAAAATAACGAGGGCGGTACCGACTGACAGGGGCCACATTATAGGATGCGAATTTCTTTCAACAAATGACAACACCGCATCCGATATCATCGGTTTTCTCTATGGGGACAGCGAGATATTCAACAGGTTCTGGGAGCGGCGCAGGGAACGGAGTGCCGGTATCTGGAAGGGCATCGGATATCTGTTCATCAAGGGTGTAACAGGCACATTTAATCACTTTGCCGGCCTGTCAATGCAATTATATAATTACATGATAAATAAGAGGAGGAGCTATGGAAGCGACCACGGTTTGGGTCAGGAAAAAAATGATAGAGACGGGTCTGTTGTGCACGCTGCTGTGCATAATTCTGACCGCGTCCAATCTGAACGCAGCGGAGACCCTGAAGGTTCCGCTTACTAAATTAACTGATATATCAACGGTTGAACTGAAGGGGGCAAAGAGCAGTTATATATTAAAGCTCCCAATCCCGGAACGATGGAACATTGCTCGGGCCCGGCTGCATTTGTCTTACGTTAATTCCACGGCCCTGCTCCCGGAAAGGTCCAAGCTGTCAGTCCGGCTTAACGACCATGTACTTGCGCAGGTCACCCTGCAGCCACGTTCTCCGGAAGGGACCATTGACCTGAACGTACCAGCAAAACTTCTCCTGAACAAATATAATGACCTGGAGTTGTACGCAACTCAAAACTACACAACCGAATGCAGTGATCCCACTGCTCCGGAATTATGGACAAATATCGAACTCAATGATTCATATATCGAGATTGAGTATGCTTTAAAGGTGGTCCCTCTGAGGCTCTCATCTGTTGCCAATTTGCTGTTCGACCCGAAGATGTTTGGTCCAAACGCGGTCAATATGGTTCTTGAAAACCAGACCCCGGAGCTCTTGCATCTTGCTGCAGTAGCTGCTTCGGGTGTGGCCTTGCGATTTGAATACCGTCCTGTGCAATTTAGTGTTTCCGGTGAACTGCTCAAGGGAACTGACAATATCGTGATAGGCAGTACCAAATTTCTTTCAGATGTAATGGGAGACAGGAGCATTCCCGCGCCTCCCGCCCATCTTGCTGTTCTGCATATGCCGGGTGACAGGGAGCATGCGCTTATATATATAGGCGGAGAATCAGAAGACGTCATGCTGAAAAACGCACAGGCCTTTGCCACCCTCTCATATCCCCTTCCTGATGCCGGGTACGCCCATATAAAAGACATTATCCTTCCTTCTGTTTCGCAATATCAGGGGAAAAATATGGTATTGCAGAACACCTCATATACCTTCAAAGACCTTGGCCTGCATTCAAGGACATTTCGCGGGATAAACCCGGGGTCATCTGCAATGGCCTTCAGGCTTCCAGCTGATGCAATGATAAAGGAAAACGAGAACACGGTACTATCTATTCACCTTGTATACAGTGCCGGGCTCAGGGGTGATTCAGCGCTGAACATGGTCCTGAATGGAAAATTCGCCGGGTCCATCCCACTTAACGATGAAAAGGGGAGCAGGTATCAGGGGTATACAATACAGATCCCTGGGTCCCTTTTAAAATCAGGTTACAACACCCTGTCATTTGACCCGGTCCTCTCGCCTTTGAAAAGCGGGGAGTGCATTTATATTCAGACAGAGAACCTTATTGTCACTCTTTATGATGACTCCGAGATCAAGATACCGTCTGTACAGCACTGGATAGAGATGCCGTCGCTCGGTGCGTTCATGAAGGACGGGTTTCCTTTTACAAAGTGGCCGGACTGGAGGGACACTACAGTAATGCTCGCTGACAGGGCAGCTGAAACCGCTGCGTCAGCCCTTAACCTTATTGCCATGATAAGTCAGAAAAGCGGCGTTCAGCCATTTGGCATTAATTTTACATACGAGGTTGACTCCAAGGCCGGAAATGACCTTATTATAATTGGTCCGCTTCATAAGGTGCCGGAAAATATACTTCAGGGATCTCCACTGGCATCAGCTCTCCGCAACCCCTGGAACGGTCACCTGCGTGACATGAGCAGCAGGGACATGACAGTGAAAAAAGAGACCGATGAAAGGAATGTCCGTATTGGGACAAAGATAGTGATTGAAGAGGGCAGGCTTCTCGTATCAGAGTTTGAATCCCCTTTCAAGTCTGAACGGAGCGTGCTGCTCGTGGCTGCAAACGGAGGACGCAGTCTTATGCGGGGTGCTATTGCGCTATGGGAACCTGTGGTGCAGTCCGGATTCACCCATGATATGCTGCTGGTTGATCTTGAAGCAGCTGACCCCAGGGTATATTCGCAGGAGGCAGGTGAGAAATATTCCATCGGGGAGGTCAGGGGAGTTAACAAGCTCAATTATTTCCTGCATAAATATTTCCGGGAAACTATTGTTGTGCTGATTATCTGCATCATACTTCTCGCATGGGTTGTATATGCATTGCTGAAGCGGCACAGGCAAAACAGATTGGGTAATGAATAAGGCAGCCATATTCCTTGTGATATTTTTTTCATTGTGCGGGGTGTTGGGGGCGGTTGAGGTGTCTGAATGGAAGGCATTCAGGGACCACTTCATCTCCCGGGACGGCAGGGTCATTGATTATGTAAACAACCGGATAACTACATCCGAGGGCCAGTCATATGCAATGCTTGTTGCGGTGAACATTGATGACCGGCAGACATTTGACCTTCTCTGGGAATGGACAAAGGACAATCTACAGGTCAGGACCGTAGACAGACTTCTGGCATGGAAATGGGGTGAAAGGCTGCCAGGCACATGGGACATTATAGACCTTAACAATGCAACTGACGCGGATGTCCTTACAGCCTTTGCCCTGCTGGAAGCTGACGGGAAGTGGCACAATGAGGAATACAGGACTGAGGCGCTGTCCATCATGAAAAGCATACAGGAAAAACTGGTTGTCGAAAAGTGGGGAAAAATGTTTACCCTTCCAGGATACTTCGGGTTTACGCCGGACAACAGACTGGTCATCAATCCTTCGTATCTTATCGTGCCGGCATATAAAAAATTTGCGGGGCATACACATCAGGAATTCTGGAACATATTATACGGTGACTCTCTTTCTATTCTTGAGAGATCCACTTACGGGAAGTACGGGCTTCCGGCAGACTGGGTGGTGTGGGATCCTTCTGGTCCACAGATTTTCAGTGAAAAGAACGACCTTTTCGGATATGAGGCGATCCGGGTGCTCCTTTATCTTTCATGGGAGCATAATGTGCAATTGTTGAATGGGCTGGAGGCGTATCTGGACTTTGTCGCGCAAATCGGGTACCTCCCCTCCACAGTCAATCTTTCGGAGGACACTATATCACTGCATGACGCCTCTGGGGGCTTTTACGCTGTATTCGCACGGGCTGCCGGGGAAGCTGGAATACAGGATCAAAGCAATTCGCTCTGGAAAAAAGCCGGACAGAAAATTATATATGAAAAAGACGACTATTATTCCAATATCCTTTATCTGTTATCGAAGATCAAACTCAATTAATGAAAAAAATAATTAACCTGATATTTATGTTTATGTTCCTTTCTGCCCCGGATGCTCCTGCACAGCAGATGGAACAGGCAGGCAGGCAGAATAATATTATCAAAGACATTCATAGGGAACATGATATTTCATTCAATGCTATACAGAAAGACACCTCTGAACCAGAAGGCAGTCAGAGAAATCTCCTCAGGGTCATTCAGAAAGAGCATGATATCTCCTATGAAAAGGAGCATGAACAAGACCAGAAAAAAGCTGCTCCTGTATCCGGAGTAGCAACTGTTAAAGATAAGCATAAACGCCCTGTATCCTTGAAGCCCGGAGCAGGCGCAGGGGAGAAGCATCAGAGGAGGATTGCCGACTCGTGGAAGAAGTATGAAGAAGGAAAGTTTCAGGAAGCAGCAGGCCTGTTCTCAAAAGTAGTTGATCAGACCCGCGACCCGGCGATGAAACTGAAGGCATATCACGGCCTCGGTCTGTCATTAAAGCAGCTGGGGAATAGCAGCGAGGCGCAGGATGTTTTCGAGGTCCTTGTGGAACAGAACTACAAGCTGCAGGAGACAACAGCTCTACTCATGGAGCTGCTTGTGATGTCACATGACTGGTCAGCAGCAGGCCGCTATCTGGATAAGCTGCCTGAAGACCAGAAGACATCATGGTCCCAAAAAATACAGGAAGGCCGCTTTGTTGATGAATATAATGCTGCCAGTGAAGAAAAAGATGCGGGCAACTTGGGGGTACTTATAAATAATTACAGGCATTTTCTTGCCGAGTGCAGAATGACAGGGACCTTTCTTGATGCAGCAGCGGTAATGTCCCGGGCCGGGGAACCGGATCACGCATGGGGAATATATAATGAACTCCTGAAGTGCAGACAAAGAGATTTTAGTTTCAGGCTCCAGGTCCATCATGAAATAGAGAAAAACCTACCTGTCAAAGAATCGTTAGCTTCAGTCGAGAAAGAAATTCAGACAGGCGGATGGGAAAGGGAATATGCTGATATGCTTTCAGCATTACACATGAGGTTACTAAAAAAACAGTTCCTTGCAGCAGAAAAGATGTCGGCAGAATATCTGGAGACGGGTGAGAATATTTTAGATATCAATCCTGCTGATCATGATGTCAGGAGCATACTTGCCTGGGACTGTTTCAACGGGAATGATTATCAATGTTCGCTCAGACATTTCGAAATTCTCAATAGAGATGATCCCGGGAACATGGACTACCAGAAAGGGTTGATCTATTCCCTTATCAAGACAGGCAGCAGGGACAGGGCACTATTAATACTCGATAGGGCTGACCCGGGGCAGGATCATGAGATAGCTGTCCTTCGGCACAATCTGTATTCAATAACAGGTGAGCAGCATTATAAAGAGAACAATTACAAGCAGGCTGAATACTTTCTTTTAAAAGCGCTTGAGATAAAACCACAGGACCCGAATAACCGGACACTACTGGCATGGACATATTTCAGACAGGAGAAATATGACAGCGCTGTGAGACTGTTTAACGAATTGTACATGGCGGACAAGTCTACTGAGTCAGCTGGGAATCTGATGCTTGCGTTTGATAAATTGCCGGGGGATGAGCAGGCAAAGCTACTTTCTGGCCTGCAGGGTGACCTGGCACCTGTATTACTGAAGATGGCTGCTGACCGGCGCTATGATAATAACGCACCGATGACAGCATCATATATTTATAACGGTGAGGGAACTTGCTATGAAAATTGCAAGTCACCTGTTGTTGGTTTCTCCGGATACTATCGCAATAAGACCGGGGACAGTGGCCTTTCAAGGCTTACGGAGCTTTCCATCCCGCTAAGCTTCCACCTCCCTGTCCGGGCAGGCAGGGAATGGGTCTTCAGCGTTACGCATGTATATCTGGATTCGGGCGATGCACCATCTGATGTCTACGCAGGCCATTATTTCCGTTATATCCATGACAGCAGCTCGAAACAAAGACATCTGACAGACTCGGTCATGGTCTATGAACCGGAGATACGTTACAGGTCCGAAGGTCAGATTGAGAAGGAATTTATGCTCGGTACTACTCCGCTAAATGGCCATATTGACCCGCTGCCGCGGTTTATGGGTAAGATCACAAGGAAAGACCAGTGGTTTATTCAGCTGCACCAGGAATCAGTAAGGGAATCCATTCTTTCATATACCGGGCTTGAAGACCCATACAGCGATAAGAAGTGGGGAAGGGTGCTTAAGACCGGGGCCGGGGCCGGAATCACTTTCGCTCTTGCCTCTCCCTACTGGGTTTCTCTTGATGCAGGATATGATCACTACTGGGGGAAGAACGTTGTCAAGAATTATTCTGTCTCAGGAAATATAAGCGCGGGCAGGACAGACAGTATCCTGAATGGTGAAGCAAATACCGGACTGTTTATCACGTCCAGACACTTCAACAGAAACACCGCTTTTTTTACATTCGGACACGGGGGATACTTCAGTCCGGACAGATTTTTTATAGCAGGCCCTTTCTTCAGGTATAAAACAGAAGCATGCAGTGACTTCTGGTTTGACGGAGAGGTCTCTGCCGGATACATGTACTTCAGGACAGAAGATGCGCCCCATTATCACAAAGTCGTCGACAGTGCATCCCTGTTAAATTCAGCAGCGCAGACAGACCTGTCAGGGGAGTATGAGGGTGAAAAGAAGTCGACCCTGGGGCTCAACCTTAAACTGAAGGCCGTGAAACTCATCAACGATTACATCGGGATCGGGGCTTATCTGAAGGGGAGCAATTCCGCTGATTTCAGTGAATTCAGTGCAGGAGTTGTCCTTCAATATTACTTTGGACCCGTGAAGATGCTTGCACACAACTGGGATGTGTTTCAGTGGATGGAAGAGAAGTAGTCTGAAGGGATGACGAAGCATATTCTCTGGAAAGTACGTTATCACTCGGCAGCAGTTTTAAAAGAGTGAAAATTACGCCGCCTTAATAGCATATTTAGTGCACATTGACTCGATAAACATTTGAAGTTCATCAGGGCCAAGCAGTTTATCTGGCAGACTGGCCCCCAGCATGCCTGCCCGGTCTATTTTCTTTAAAAGCTCAATAACAGCGTGGTTTATTATCCTGTCAGGTAGTGATGGCGGGACATTTTTGATGAGCAGACACTCCATAGACCATACTTCTCCTGTAGGAGGAAGTTCACTGTCCCTATATCCATGAAAAGGCTTTGCAGATGTTCCGTGCTGGAGTGCCAGAGCCATTATGTCATACTGGATCAGTTGAAGGCCCCTGATGGCTGGATTAGACATCGGGTTATGGCGCCCTTTTGTTATGGGTGTAAAACGGTCTACATTGATACCTGAGCAGCATATTACATTCCCGTTGGAGCTGTTATCATCATGCCTGATTACAAAAAAGAGAAAATCATTGACATATGCGCGTGACAGCTGTGTATTTATCATTCTGCCTCCATTAATATGATTTGGCTGCCTGTTGAACCATAAAGCAAAGCAGTGAAGAGTATGTTCAATTAAGAATACTTGTCGGGTGAAAATAATTCTATGACCTAAATCATACTGACGTCTATCTTGCGGTTAAGCAAGACCGACCATATTAATCTGCAGGTCCCGCTGTTCTAAACAGGGCAGAGACATGTTCCTCTAAAGATTCCCTGCTGAATACCGAAGAGTATGAAGAGCTTCCCCGGCACTTTAAATAGGGAAATAATCAGGGCATTATACATGTGGACTAAGACTAATATTCATTGTTACTGTCGACATCATTGTGTCAGAATTGCCTGATTAATAAAGAAAAGAGGACATGCAATGAACAATAGTATTTTCTGGACAATGTACGGGTATCTCGAACGGACATTTTTTAATTCACTCTCAAAGAAAATAGTCGGTAACATTGTGCCTATACTTTTCGTACAAGCGGTTACACTGATCAGTTTCTACCTCTGTGTTAATGAAGTGAGGGAAGCTGTATCGGCAATAGACAGTCAGAAGAAGGGGGCATTTACATTCCTGTCATCGTATTTGTATTTCAATATCGGAATGTTTGTTTTCTCGATACTGGTAGTCATATTTGCTTCCGGTTTTTTGCGTTATTTGATAGTAAGGCCCGTTAAAATGGCGACAGAGTTTCTGGATTCATTCAGCAACTCGCTGAAGGGCAATACAAAAACCTCTGCCAAAATGGATTTAAGCAGGAGGATAGATGTGTATACAGTGGATGAGATTGGGGGCATGTTCAATTCCTACAACACCCTGTTTGACAATATGCAGAAAGTATTTAGGGAACTTCAGGCAGTTTCAACTAATATGTTTAAAACAATAAGCTCCCTCAGTGAAAGCTCAGAGCAGTCTACAGGGAATGCTAACAGTCTCTCCGACCAGTCAACATCCATTGCGACTGCAGCAGAGGAGATGAGCCAGACAGTCGAAGCAGTTGCAAGAAACGCGGCAAAGGCATCAGACACATCTGAAGAAGCTAAAGCAGCGGCTGTGGGGGGCAAGCAGATCGCGGACCAGGCGATTGAGTATATTCAGAAGGTCCACAGCTCTACCCACGAGCTCTCTTTGATGGTCAGGAATCTGGACAACCGTGCAGCCGAAATAGGCAATATAGTGACCGTAATTACCGAGATAGCCGACCAGACAAACCTGCTTGCCCTCAATGCTGCCATCGAGGCTGCAAGGGCCGGTGAACAGGGAAGGGGATTTGCCGTTGTTGCTGATGAGGTCAGGAAACTCGCTGAAAACACGATCAAGGCAACAACAGAGATATCGAGTAAAATCGGGGCTGTTCAGAAAGAGTCTGAGCAGACGGCCAGCACTATGAATATGGCTTCTGAAGAGGTGAAAAAGGCGAGTGAGTATATTTCAAGGGTAGGAGATGCATTAAACAGTATTGTTGCCAGGGTCTCCGAAGGCAGTGATGAGGTCATGCAGATAGCTACATCAGTAGAGGAACAGTCATCAGTATCTGCTGACATTGCCAACAGTGCAGAGCAGTCTTCAGTAATAGCATTCAACAACAAGGCCATGGCTGGCAATATCCGGGATGAGATAAGAAACCTAAGGGACAGCTCGGAGTTCCTGAGCAAACTTACGGGCAGTTTCAGGACAAACGGCACTGGCCCGAAATGAAATTGAGTTAGTCTGGTCAACAACAATAAGTGAACGGCAAGATGAACATAAGTTCAGCTGCTAATCTGTAATAATCTTCCTGTCTATCCCGTATTTTTTCAGTTTATGCCTGAATGACCTGAATGTAAGATTAAGTAGTTTGGCTGCTTCTGTCTTGACACCGTTTGTCTTTTCAAGGGCCTTAAGGATATAGGCCTTTTCCGTTTCTTCCATCAGCTTGTCGATGTCCATGCCACCGGAAGGCAGGGTGACTTTTTCAGCTTTCCTGGCAGAGCTTATTTCATCAGGCAGGTGCTCTGCATCAATGATTTCACTGTCACACAGCAGGACCGTTCTCTCAATAATGTTTTCGAGTTCTCTTACATTGCCTTTCCACCGGTAGTTCCTGAGAAGTTCAATCGCCTCTTGTGAGAAACGCTTTCTGTCACCCGCAAATTTCTTCAGAAAATGCTCCACAAGTAGTGAAATGTCGTCCCTGCGTTCCCGCAGGGGAGGTATTTTAACGGACAATACATTGAGCCTGAAGTAGAGGTCCTCCCTGAACAGCTTCTGCTCAATCATCTCCTGCAGGTCCTTGTTTGTTGCTGAAATAATCCTTACATCGACATTCAGGTCAGACACTCCTCCCACCCTGCGAAAGGTGTCGCCTTCAATGACCCTCAGCAGTTTTGCCTGCAGGCTCATCGGCATTTCACCTATCTCGTCAAGGAAGAGCGTGCCGTCATTTGCGAGTTCAAACAGCCCCTGTTTGCTGGATGCCGCACCTGTAAAGGCACCTTTCATATAGCCGAACAGTTCGCTTTCAAGAAGGCCTTCAGGAATAGCGGCACAATTTACGGCAACGAAGTGGTTGTCTTTTCTCGGACTCAGACTGTGGATGGCCTTTGCAACCAGTTCCTTGCCTGTGCCGCTCTCTCCGGTAATTAGCACGCTTGCATTGCTTTCAGCGGTCTTTGAGATAACTGAAAACAGTGTCTGCATTGACTGGCTTTTCCCTATTATGTTTTCGAGTGAAGGGGGTTTTAACTGCTGTTTAAGAAGAGATACATCTTTCTGGAGTTTCTGTTTATCCAGCGCGTTTTTTACAACCAGCCGGATATTGTCCAGCTGGAACGGCTTCTGTATATAATCGTATGCCCCGAGTTTCATCGCCTCAACAGCAGAATCAGTGGTACCGAAGGCAGTAATTATTACAACAATGGTGTCAGAGGCAATCTGTTTGACATTTTTCAGAAGCTCAAGCCCGCTGACCCTGGGCATCTTCATGTCAGTAATAATGAGGTCAAAGATGTCTTTCTTGACGGCATCAATGGCCTTTTCCCCGTTTTCTGCAACCGCCACAGCGTAACCTTCGCTTCTCAGGAAGATTTCGAGTATCTCCCTCATGCTTTTTTCATCGTCAACAACCAGTATATTGCCTTTAAATTTTTTCATAATTGTTTACCAGCCAGCAGGCGGATGGTCATGATTTCTCCACAGGGAAGATAACCCTGAATAACGTGCCTCTTCCTGCACCGTCTGATTCGACTGCTATTTTACCTCTGTGCTCTTCCACTATTTTCTGGGCAATGGAGAGCCCGAGTCCGGTCCCTTTCTCCTTTGTGGTAAAAAAAGGATAAAATATTTTATCTATATCGCTCCTGCTTATTCCTGCTCCGTTATCCTTGAAAATGACCTCTACAGCATTATTGCTTCGCCTGGTATATATTTCTACCTCTCCTCCATCAGAGACAGCATCAACAGCATTTATTCCAAGGTTCCAGAACACCTGCTGTACCTGTCTGGCATCTCCGGTGATGAATAAGCTGTCGTCCAGTTTTGTTGATATTGTAACATGTTCCTTTTTTGATTCAGACTGCTGCAAAAGGGTTACAACATTCCTCAGAGACGCATGAAGGTCAAAATGCTGCCTGTTTAACTCCTGCGGCCTTGCGTAAAGAAGAAATTCCGTGATGATGCCGTTGAGCCTGTCCATTTCAGAGAGTGCTATAGTCATAAGGTGGTCTGCATGCTCCTGGGACACCTTCTTTTCGCGCAGCATCTCGATGGCCCCCTTGAGTGAGGCAAGGGGATTTCTCAGTTCATGGGCAATTGAAGCGGACAGTTCGCCGATAAAGGCCCACTTTTCTTTTCTCTTTACTTCCGCTTCCATGGCCTTCAGTTCCGTCAGGTCCTGAAAGACACCAATCTGTCCTATGGTGTTCCCGGAGGCGTCTCTGAGTTTTGAGATCCTCATTCCAATCGGGAATGTATTACCGTTACGCAGCATCTCGCCTTCCACCCTGTCGAGTTTGGACTGATGGGTGCTTATGAACGGAAATATCTGTTCTGTGGTTTTGCCTATAACGTCAGTACGGCCCAGTTTTGTTATTTCCTGTGCAGCGGTGTTGAATGATATTATCCGGCTATCGAGGTCTGTTGTAAATATTCCGCTCGGCATGCTTTCTATAATGTATTTACTGAAGGCCTTGAGGTCGCTTAAGACAATATCACGTTCCTTGAGGCTTTCCGTTGCCCTGTGTAGTTTGTCCGACAGATAGCCGCTCAGGTAACCGACAAGATAAAACGCTGTGAAGTGCGCAAAGATGTCATAAAAATAATCCTTTTCTGAAAAATCGCCATCCGGGTAAATAGTGATTACCTGATATAACTGCAGGTCCAGCAGGAGACCGTAGAATATACTGCTCAATGTAGCGGCCACCAGGCATGCACGCCTGTTAAGGATGATGCCTGCTGAAATAATACTTAAAGGGTACATTAACGCAAACTGGCTCTCTATACCTCCGGTTACATAAATAAGCATCGTTTCAGCGATGATATCGATAATGATCTGCACATATGCAAAAGTGGCATAAGCCTGCTTTGTCTTTATACGGCGCATGATGAGGGCATAAACGATAGTAAGGAAATAAAGGGACGCGATGAAATAGGAAAGGTGCTGCGGACTGGATAATTTGTCGTAACCTATCCTGAAAATATAGAACGAATCAAGCAGGATGGTCACGATGACTACCCTGATGAATATGAGGGCGTTTACTCTCTTTATAAGGTCGCTCTGCACCGCGCCAGGCCTACTTAATGAGTGTAATAAGTTTGAATATCGGCAGATACATCGCCACTACTATGAAGCCAACCGTGCCCCCGAGAAACACCATTAGTACCGGCTCAATCATTGACGTCAGGGCGCTGACAGCGATATCAACCTCATCATCATAAAAATCCGCGATTTTATCAAGCATGTTATCAAGTGCGCCTGTAGACTCACCAACTGCTATCATCTGATTGACCATCGGCGGAAACACCCTTGCCTGCGACAGGGGTTCAGCTATGGTCTGGCCCTCTGACACGCCCTGCCTTACCTCCATAACGGCCTTTTCGATGACCTTATTGCCGGCTGTTTTGGCTGTTATGGTCAGACCGTCAAGGATAGGCACTCCGCTGCTTATCAGGGTACCCAGTGTCCGGGTAAATTTGGCCACTGCGACCTTTTTGAAGAGCACACCGACAACTGGAAGCATCAATATTATTCTGTCAGTAATTTTCCTGCCTTTCTCTGTCCGTCTGAACTGGGTCACGAATACTACAATCCCTATAATACTTGCAAGAGAGATGAGCCCCCCGACACCGGCGAGAAAATTGCTCAGATTGATGATGAACTGTGTTGGGGCAGGAAGGTCTCCTCCAAGCTGTGTGAACATCTTGCTGAAGGTAGGGACAACAAAAATCATTATGATAGCGATTACGGCAACTGCGACTGTTATGACGACTGCCGGATAAACCATTGCGCCTTTTACTTTACGTTTGAGACTCTGGGCCTTTTCAATGTACGTGGCGAGTCTGATAAGGATGGTGTCGAGGATACCTCCTGCCTCTCCGGCGCCAACCATGTTTGAATACAACTCGGAAAATATCCTGGGATATTTTTTCAGGGCGTCGGCAAAAGTGGAACCTCCCTCAACATCGTTTTTTATTTCACCTATAATGCTTGCAAATGCCTTGTTTTCAGTTTGTTTTGAAAGAATGTCCATGGCCTGCACAAGGGGAAGTCCGGCACCGATCATGGTCGCGAACTGTCTTGTAAAGATTACAAGGTCCTTGTCCTTTACACTGCCCGCACCACTGCTGAAAAGCGGTTTTGCCTTCTGGGATATCTTTGTGGGGATGATGCGCTGTTTTCTCAGATAGGCCTGGACCTCCTGCTTTGAAGCTGCAGTCAGCTCACCTTTTACCACGGTCCCTTTTGCTGATTTCCCTGTCCATTTAAATACTGTTGCCATTTTATCTCCCTCTGCCTACCTCTGAAGATGCCCTCTGCATCATGGTAAGTAATTCATCCGGTACGCTGGATTTGGACAGGGCGTCCTCATAAGACAGTTCACCTTTTTTATATAATTCAAAAAGAGACTGGTTCATTGTTATCATACCGAACTTTGCCTGGCCCGCCTGCATCATCGAATATATCTGGTGGGTCTTGTCTTCCCTGATCAGGTTTCTTATTGCAGGGGTAGGGACAAATATTTCGACTGCGAGCACCCTGCCTTTACCGGATTTTCTCGGGATAAGCTGCTGGGCTATTATTCCTTCAAGGACAAAGGAAAGCTGCACCCTGATCTGCTCCTGCTGGTGAGACGGAAAGACGTCAATGATCCTGTTTATTGTCTGGACCGTACTGTTTGTATGCAGTGTGGCAAAGGTCAGGTGCCCGGTCTCTGAAACGGTCAGCGCAGCCTCTATGGTTTCAAGGTCTCTCATTTCACCGATGAGCACGATATCAGGGTCCTGTCTCAGGACGTATTTCAGTGCGTCCTTGAATGAGGCGGTGTCGGCATTGACTTCTCTCTGGTTTACAAGACAGCTCTTGTGAGGATGCAGAAATTCGATCGGGTCCTCGACTGTTATTATATGTTCATGACGCTCAGTGTTGATCTTGTCAATAATTGCTGCCAGTGTTGAAGATTTACCGCTGCCGGTAGGGCCTGTAACCAGCACGAGACCCCTCGGTTTTTTTGCAAGCTCGTTTATAATGGGCGGAAGCCCCAGTTCCCTGAAGGACTTGATCTGAAACGGGATTGTTCTGAATGCCCCTGCCACTGCGCCCCTCTGCATAAATATATTGGACCTGAAGCGGCTCAGTCCCTTAACGCCGAAAGACAGGTCGAGTTCATTGTTTTCCTCGAATTTATGTTTCTGGGTGTCTGTAAGGATACTGTAGCATAAAGACTTGGTCTCTGCAGGAGAAAGGCTTGTATTATCGATGGGCACCAGTTTACCGTCAACCCGTATCCTGGGAGGGGTACCTGTGCTTATATGAAGGTCTGAGGCGTTCCTTTCGATCATTATCTTGAGTAAATCATATAGTGTGGACATCATGCACTCCTAAGTGTAATTGTAATAAGTTTGACTGTATTCTTCAACGACATTTACACCCTTAATCTTTAATAGCAATAGACATCTTTAGCACTTAATTAATCGGCAAAAGATACCTTTAAAACTTCTTCGATTGATGTCACGCCCTCCCTGATCTTTGTCAGGCCGCTCATACGCAATGATTTCATCCCGGATTTTATCGCGGCCCGTTTAAGTTCAGTGGCTGTGGCGCCTTTGACTATCATTTCCTTCAGGTCTTCCTTTACCGGCATGACCTCGTACAGGGCTATCCTGCCTTTATAACCGGTGCCTCCGCAAGCCTGGCAGCCCTTGCCCTTCATGATTTTGATTGCATCTGCCTCTTCCTGGAGGAAACCGATATCAACGAGTGATGATACCGGGACTTTCTCCTCTTCCTTGCATTGCTCACAAATCTTTCTGCAGAGTCTCTGGGCAAGGATCAAAACAACCGAGGCTGAAACAAGAAAGGGTTCAACCCCCATATTCAGGAGCCTTGAAATGGTGCTGGGTGCATCATTTGTGTGAAGGGTGCTAAGTACAAGGTGTCCGGTAAGTGCGGCTTTAACGGCGATTTCAGCTGTCTCAAAGTCCCTGATCTCACCGACCATTACTATGTCAGGGTCCTGCCTCAGAAATGACCTCAGTGCAGACGCAAAGGTAAGGCCTATATCTTCCCTTACATACACCTGGTTGATGCCCAGAAGGTTATATTCTACAGGGTCCTCTGCAGTCATAATATTAACATCCACTTTGTTAATCGTGCTCATGGCCGAATAAAGTGTCGTTGTTTTTCCGCTCCCGGTAGGGCCAGTCACAAGTACCATACCAAAGGGGGAATGAATTGCCTCATCGAAGTCTTTTAATGCTTTTTCCTCGAAGCCGAGTTTGGTGAGATCAAGATTCAAATTGCTTTTATCAAGGATCCTCATAACGATCTTTTCACCAAAGAGCGTCGGCAGGGTCGAAACACGAAGATCAACGGCCCGGTCCTTTACCTTTAATTTGATCCTGCCGTCCTGGGGAAGTCTCCTCTCGGCAATATCGAGCTCAGCCATTATTTTTAAGCGTGATGCAAGCGCGGCTTTTAATCTTATTGGCGGCTGCATGATGTCATAAAGCGTCCCGTCAATTCTGTACCGGATCCTGAATGTCTTTTCATAGGGCTCCAGATGAATATCGCTCGCTCCTCTTGTTATGGCCTCACTGAGAATCAGGTTAACGAGTTTTACTACAGGGGCCTCGTCAACTGCGTTTTTCAGATCGTTCATGTCAACGTCGTCATCACTTTCCTGAATGAGGTCCAGATTCTCATTGTCCAGGTCTATGCCCTTGATGGCCCCCTGCAGGTCAGACTGCTCATAGAATTTGGAAATGGCCTCTTTTATCGCGGATTCCGAAGCGACCATCGGCTGCACATCATATCCTGTCATGAACTTAACATCATCTATGGCAAAGACATTTGAGGGGTCAGTCATTGCGAGCTTCAGAGATGCGCCGTTTTTTGAGATCGGAAATATCTGATATTTGTTTGCCACTTCATATGGAATAAATTTAATAATGGAAGGCTCTATGTCCTGGGTGGGAAGATTGACTGCCGGGACCCCGTACTGCCTGCTGAGAAATTCGACTAAAGATTCTTCTGTTAAATAGCCAAGCTTAATAAGGTTTGACCCGACCCGGCCGCCCTCTTTTTTCTGTATTTCGAGGGCCTTGTTTAACTGGTCTTCTGTAATAATTTTATTATTGAGAAGTAATTGTCCTATTTTTGCGGCCACGGCTTATAATTCACCTCTGATCCTGCTTTTATATCAGATAATTCAAGGCATTAATGTGATCTCAATCCCAATACGCAAGAATGTTATCTTTGCAAGTTTATATTCGGCAGGGAGATAGCAAAACTGAAGCTCGTCGGAGAATTACGTAAGGGTATTTATTATGCCTGTTAAGGCACTTTCAATTTCGAATTCATTATTATCAGGCATCGGGACATTATCAAAAAGCTCCCATTTTTCTTCATGCTCAACGATTCCGGATGGTTTCAGCAGGGTGAGGGGTGACAGTGTCTCCATTTCAAGCATATAGCTGTTTGTAAATGTCTCGTAAGATACGCCGAAATCAGGATACCGGGCATCCGGATAATGGTGGTAATATTTAACGAACAAGTGGTTATGATTGAAATAAGCGGCCCATCCCTGTTCATTTGATGTGCCGAATTTAAAGCGCTGCCTTATTTTGGGGTCCTGCTGCAGGATTATATATTTTTCGCCAAAACAGACCCGGCTGTCATTTAGCCGGGTATAGGGCCATAGAGACATAACACGGTTTGGCAGCAACCCTGTCTTTTTTAAAGTTTGTGGCACAACTTCTTTTCCCCCTGCAGCCATCGCAGTAATACTCCATGCCGACAGTTCAACCGGCAGTACGCCTGTGTTAGTAAGGCGGTGAAGTATATGTACCCCGGTCCCTTCAGGAGAGAGGCGGATTTCCATTTGCTTCCAGATACCTGTAGTTGGTTCAATGTCCTGTGATGTTTTGATGCCGTTCCGGATTTCCTCCCAGGCGACAGGGGAATTATCAGGTACGTATGTCCTGGTCCGGTCCTCAGGACTGTGCCAGAGTCGATGTCCCCCGTATATTCTCCATTTATTCCCTCCGGTTAAACCAAGAGTTGAGCGAACTTCACATAATTCATTGTCCTGTCCGCTAAAACCATAGCGGATGATCCGGGGGCCTACATCCGTGGTAATAATCAGGTCAACAATACTGTTTGTGATCTGTATGCAGTTGTTCCATCTAGCGTATGTTTTCCCCTGTACGGTTACCATTTAATCCTCTCTGTCAGAGCTTTTGTTACATTATACGAATTTCATGTCTGCCGGATAAAGATAATTTGACGATGGCGGAGGCATGGGGAAACTACCTATTTATTTTAATCCACATTTCATTCACCGCCTGTTCACCACAAAACTTCATTAAAATCAGACACTTCTGAATTATTTATTTTTTGGCTTGACATATACAATATATTGTGGTTTAATCTTCTAGCACATCTAAATAGAGTGCAAATAATAATATAAGCAAAGTTCATAATTACAGCGTATTTTAACCGGTATATGAGTCAAATTTATAATAATCAATAGCATTAAAAGGGAGGAGAAATGGCAGAAATGATATCTAACCAGCTTGATTTAAGCCCGAGCGCGATGAAGGTCCTTGAAAAGAGATATCTGAAAAAAGACGAAGAGGGCAGGACAGTGGAGGGTCCAGTTGATCTCTTTCGCAGAGTTGCGAGGGCGGTTGCATCCGTAGAGCTGAATTATGGCAAATCAGATGCTGAAATCAGCGGCCTTGAGGAGAGGTTTTATTCCCTCATGACATCATTAAAGTTTCTGCCGAACAGTCCCACTCTTATGAATGCAGGCAGGAGGCTCGGGCAATTATCAGCCTGTTTTGTCCTCCCTGTTGATGATTCAATGGAGTCTATTTTTGACGCGGTGAAAAACGCTGCCCTGATCCACAAGTCTGGCGGCGGCACCGGCTTTTCATTCTCCAACTTAAGGCCAAAGGGTGATATCGTCGGTTCGACCAAAGGGGTATCCTCAGGACCGATTTCCTTCATGACAGTGTTCGACTCCGCAACTGAGGCCATAAAGCAGGGCGGCACAAGGAGGGGTGCCAATATGGGGATATTGCGTGTTGACCATCCTGATATCCTTGATTTCATCTCAGCAAAAGACAATAACCTCAAACTCAATAATTTTAACCTGTCAGTCGCACTGACGGATGTATTTATGAAGGCGATTGAAAAAGACGAAGAATATGACCTGATAAATCCCCATACCAAAAAGTCCGTGCGCCGGTTAAAAGCCAGAAGCGTATTTAACCTGATTGTAAACCATGCCTGGAAAAACGGAGAGCCTGGGGTAATATTCATGGACAGGATCAATCAGTGCAATCCTACTCCGGCAGCAGGCCAGATTGAGAGCACAAACCCCTGCGGAGAGCAGCCGCTCCTGCCGTACGAATCATGCAACCTCGGTTCGATTAACCTGTCGATGTTTGTTAATGCCCCTGTAGATGGCAGGCAGGGAAGCGCCCGGGCAGCGTCTGAGCTTATCGACTGGGACTCCCTCAGGGAAACGGTGCGTCATTCAGTTCATTTCCTTGATAATGTGATTGATATCAACAAGTATCCCCTCAGGAAAATAGAGGAAGCGACAAAGGCGAACAGGAAGATAGGCCTCGGAGTAATGGGCTGGGCCGACATGCTGATACAGCTCGGCATCCCCTACAATTCTGTGGAGGCATCAAAGCTCGCATCAGAGGTCATGAAATTCATCCAGGCGGAGAGCAAGAAGCAGTCCGCGTTCCTTGCTGTCGAAAGAGGTGTGTTCCCGAATTTCGAGGAGAGCATTTATACGGACGATATGGCTGTGAGAAATGCCACGACCACGACTATTGCGCCAACAGGGACCCTTTCAATAATTGCCGGGTGCTCAAGCGGAATAGAGCCTCTGTTTGCAGTCTCTTTTGTGCGTAATGTCCTGGAAGGCACAAAGATGTATGAGGTCAATCCGTACTTTGAAAAAATAGCGAAGGAAAGAGGATTCTGGAGCAAGGAACTTATAGAGGAGATTGCTGATAAAGGAAGCCTTAAGGACATCGATAAAGTCCCCGAGGATGTGAGAAAGACATTCATTACCGCGCACGACATATCACCGCTCGACCATGTAAGGATGCAGGCGGCCTTTCAGAAACACGTTGACAACGCAGTTTCCAAGACCGTCAATTTCCCCCACAACGCCTGCCCCAAGGACGTTGAGGACGTATATTTTCTTGCCTACGGCCTTGGCTGCAAGGGGCTGACTGTTTACAGGGATGGTTCACGCGAGGAGCAGGTCCTGTCCACAGGTCAAACGGCAAAACAGGAACCGGTCAGGGAAATAAAAGCGCCGTCACTTAAGATTACACCAAAGGAGAGACCGGAAGTTATTAAAGGGACAACCAGGCTAATGAAGACCGGCTGCGGCAACCTGTACGTCACGATAAATGAAGATGCAGATGGCAACCTTTTCGAGCTCTTCACCCAAATGGGAAAGGCGGGCGGATGTGCTTCCAGCCAGGCAGAGGCGATCGGAAGGCTGGTCAGCCTCGCGTTCAGAAGCAATATTGAACCTGTTGAAATAGAAAAACAGCTCAGGGGCATAAGCTGCCACAGCCCTGCATGGGCTGCCGGCGGAAAAATAGCGTCCTGTTCTGATGCTATATCTAAAGCAGTAGAGAGATATATCGAGCGCGGCAACAAGAGCAACGGCAACGGCTCGAACCCGAAAAAGGAAAAGGCCATCTTCTGCGGTGCGTGTCCTGACTGTGGAGGGGCAGTTGAGCATGAAGGCGGGTGCGCCGTATGCAGGGACTGCGGGTTTACGAAGTGCAGCTGATAATTATGGAGGATCAAGAATAGATTTGGTATTTAGAAACTTTTTCAGTAACAGTAGTAAAGAAGACAGGCTTAAGACAAAAACTGACAGGGACCTGAGTAATTGGGTCCCTGTTTCATTTGAACACCCCTCTTTAGAAAAGAGGGGCATGGGGAGATTATCCGATGTCATTCCCGCTTGTCGGGAATCTGATATTAATATAGGGACGGGGCGTTGTCTCGTCCGTTTATGAAGAAAGGAGTATTACAATGGCAACTAACAAACCAGCTGGGGACAATCACAGAAACGGCGCAGTAAGAGACCGGTCACAAACTCATAATCCACACAATGACCGGTGGGTGAAGAGAGATACAGACACCGGAAGATTTATTGACCAGAAGGCGGATAAGGATCCGTTTAAAGGGGTGAGGAAGGAAAGGTAAATAAAATGAGTAATATTCTACTGTTATATGATACTCAAGAAGAAGATTTAGCACGAGATTATAAAGATTATCTTGCTGAACTTGATATTGAAATGAGAATGATTCCTCTGTCTTATGATAAAGGAAAGACTCTACAAGACAAAGAAGAACGTTATTTTGACTCTGCTGCCGGAGCCATTTTCCTGCTCACCCCTCGAACAGGAAACGCTTCGTCTTCAAGTGTCGCTCATGAAATGGGACAGGCAAAACAAAAATTCCAAGATACGCCTGAAAAAGTAATTTATTTAAAAGACAAAAACTGTACTGTTCCAACCATTGACCAAAAGCCCTATATTTCATTTGACCGTGGTGATATCAGATCAATTATAAAGGCAAATACCAGTCTTCTTAAGAATTTGAAACAAGCGGAGTGGCTTAGTAAAAAGCAGGTTGAACAAAAAGAGACACAAATAGATATAGCTAACTTATCAGAATCAGTGGATAGCGTGCTTAAAAAGATTTGCGTGTATATTGGCAGTAAACCAAAAGGTGTCATAGCGGAATCAGAATTCGATGCATTATTAAAAACAAAGTATTACTTAAATCCGCTAGATATAAACCTCACAAGAAAGAAATTGGAAAATGAAAGACTTCTCATATACTGTCCATTTATTCAATCTGATTCGCGCAAATTGACTTGGGGATTTCAATTAACCGAAGTCGGTTGGAAATTAGTAGAGTATGAAGTGGAAAGAGATAAGAAGAAAAGAGCATCTAAACCTTCTTTGGGATTAATGGATTATGAACCTGCGGTAAGCAGAATTCCTGCAATATCTAATAATTATAAATTAGGACTTGGTCTCATCCCGGGAGAAAATAAACGAAGAAATGATAAAACCTAACAACATCATAATCCTCGTCGACAGCAGGGATACGGGCTAACTTAATAACTTAACGAAGAGTTCTTTTAATCTTATATTAAAAAATAAAGGGGGGGCATGGGAAAAATGGGGGACAGGCGAAACACCGGTGATTTAATCCCAAAGCACGGCGGCTATCGCAAGCTGAAAAGCTTTCAGATTGCTCAGCTTGTTTACGATGTAACGGTGCGGTTCTGTGAGTTATACATTGACCGGCGCAGCCGAACGCATGATCAGATGGTGCAGGCAGCACGAAGCGGTGTGCAGAATATCGCAGAAGGTTCGCAGGCGTCAGGGACTTCAAAAAAGACCGAACTCAAGCTTACCAATGTGGCACGTGCCAGTCTTGAAGAGCTGAGGCTTGATTATGAGGACTTCTTGCGGCAGCGGGGGCTGCCGGAGCTCACGCCAGAGAATCCGGCACTCAGGCGGTATAAGGCAAAGCGGTGTGAGAGGCTGAATGATGTGAGAGAATGGGTGGAGGCGGAGCTAGCTTTGCACGGCGAGGACACTGACGCACACAGACCAACACGGACTGACAGAGACACACAGACGGGCACGGACCAATTTGGCTTGTCCGTGTCTGTCGGTGATAGTCAGTGTTCGTCTGTGACTATTTCTTCAGTGCTAGTGGCCAACGCTGCGCTGTCCATGCTCAATCTGTGCTGCTACTTTCTGGATAGGCAGATCGCAGCCCAGGCAAAGGATTTTGAAAATAAGGGCGGTTTTACAGAACGGCTGTATAAAGTAAGAACTGCCCGCAAGAGAAATGAATAATGAGCAAAAAAAATCAGATAAGCAAGAATAACAGCTCGAACAGTCAACTTGGCGATATCCGTAAGATGATCGAGGATTCGAGGTCATCTGTCGCAGTGAGTGTCAACGCGGTATTAACTGTACTCTATTGGAGAATAGGCAAAAGATTTAATAAAGAAAGCCTTAAGGGGGAACACGCTGATTATCGCACAGAGTTTCTTGCCACATTGTCGCAAATAAAGGATTACACTCATAGTCATAAATATTACAGGCTTCTGGCGAAGTTTATGCCGGACTGGGAGAGGAGGAAAGAAAGGCTGGAAAGGGCTGTAGTATAGGATGGTTATAGCAAGTTGGATCAGGTATATCACAGGAAATCTCTGCGCCCCTTCGGTTATTATATTGTTGATGAAACGACTTGCCGTCATAATCGGACTGGTGCTGCTCACATCCTGCGCCTCCTCCCCCCCTCGTGACTATGAACCCGGACCGGAAGCACGGTATGTAACCGCTTCATGGTACGGCAAGGACTTTCACGGCAGGCCCACCTCTTCTGGGGAACGGTACGACATGCACGGGTTTACCGCAGCCCACAAGACAATGAAGTTTGGTACAAGACTGCGCGTCACCAACCCCGATACCGATAAATCGGTTGATGTCATAGTCAATGACAGGGGGCCGTTTATATGGGGCAGGGACCTTGACCTGTCTTATGGCGCAGCACGGGAAATCGGGTTTGTGGAAAAAGGAGTCGGTGAGGTCAGAATCGAATATCTCGGAAGGGACATCCGATATGCAAAGAGGGTGCCCTTTGAACCGACAGTAACATCATCTTACTTAACTGTACAGGTTGGCTCATTTGTTGAGGAATCAAATGCCATGCGGCTCAAGCAGGGACTTCAATTTGAGTATAGCAATGTGTTTGTGACAACAGTTTTTCTGAACGGGAAGACGTATCACAGGGTGAGGATAGGGGAGTTCAGTTCTTATGACAGTGCATATGTCTTTGCACAGAAGCTTGCGGATGAAGGTTATAGTACGTTGATAATGGCCAAAGACTAAGGGTGTTTGGTACATGATAATATGAATCTTTGAGACCTGCATTTCCCCTGAAGTTAGTTAGTATCTGTTGTGGAAAGTGGTAATGTGATATTAAAATGTCATTTCGAGCGAAGCGAGAAATCTAAACCTGTTGCAATACCGAAAGATTTCTCCCGCTGGTCGAAATGACAATCCGGCTAAAAAAGTAAGTTATAGTGTCCGCTGCAGGAACTAATTAACCGATAAAGTCCTGAAGTCTCTGTTATAATGAACAGATCAATTTTATGGAAATTCGAGGAGAAAGATAGTGCGTCCTGACTGGGATGAATATTTTATAGAAATCGCAAAGGTAGTTTCTTCAAGGGCCACATGCCTGCGGAGGAAGTACGGCGCTGTTATTGTCAAGGACAGGGTAATGATAAGCACGGGGTATAACGGCTCCCCGCGCGGGATCGCCAACTGCATTGATTTAGGTAAATGTACGAGAAAGGAACTCAATGTGCCGTCTGGTGAGAGGTATGAATTATGTGAGGCGGTCCATGCTGAACAGAACGCAATTATAAACGCCCCGCCGGACAGGATGAAGGGCGCTATAATTTATATTGCGGGATATGAAGAGGACCGGAGTTATGCTGCCGGTAAGCCCTGCAAGCTGTGCGACCGGATGATCAGAAACGCGCAGATAGAAGAGGTGGTGTATCTGGACAAGGACGGAAGCCTTGAAAGAATCAGGTACTGATGGATCTTGATATAGCCATTCACAGGGGCGAAACTGAAAAGCCCCTTGTCATATTCATCCACGGCCTTGGAATGGACAAAAACTTCTGGGTCAATCCTCTCGAAACAAAAATATTCGCAAAAAACATCCCCCTGAAAGTATTTGCAGCTGCACGGCCGAGACCAGCCTCACTGAAAAGCGGGAAAAAGCTGACTATAGGCAGTGTCCCGAAAAAGATAGACAATCTGTGGTCAGCTCTGAGAGATAAAGGCTTTAACCTTTTGTGCTGGAGCCAGAGAAGACCGGTCGGGCCTGTCAATGTTGCCGTGGAAGAACTTGAGGAAATCATTCAAAAGGCAGGATCGCTTTTCCCGCATCAACCGTTGGCACTGATAGGACACAGCCGCGGAGGGCTGGTTGCAAGGAAGTTTATGGAGACGGACGTCACCGGGATCAGTGCCCTTATCACTCTGTCGAGCCCACATAAAGGAAGCTCTCTTTCCAAAATAGGCAAAAGACTCTCTCCTTTGTCAGCCTTTCTGAAAGGGGTCCTTCCAAAGGATACGCATGGTACTGTTTCCGGGGTCCTTAAAAACGTAACAGACCTGCTGGAGGGCAGCGCACTCAAAGAGCTTATGCCCGGGTCCGATTTTTTCAGGGACCTCAGAGACGCACCGGTTGAAGGGATAAAATATCTGTCATTCGGAGGTACAAAGACAGAGCTGCTCACATTATACAAATGGAAAAGACAGGGAGATGCATTATACCCGGAACCTATGCTAGTAATCCCGGATTCATTAATAAGTGTCCTGCCTGCTTCTGTTATACCTGATGAATTATGCCCTGGAAAGGGTGATTTTATGGTAACAGCGGAGAGTGCTGTCCTGCCCTGGGCAGACAGGCACTATGACCTGAATGTTAATCACATTTCCATTATGTGGAACAAGACCGTTATAAACCGTGTCATCGAAGTCCTTGACGGAATGTGAAATGCTGGAACGACAGGTTCCCCTGCTTACTTTTCCTTTAATTCTTCGATAACGAAAAGGAGCTGTCCTTCGCTCACTGAAGCATTCAGCTTGACACAGACCTCTTTTATCTGGCCGTCAAAGCGGGCCTCAATCGCGTTTTCCATCTTCATCGCCTCGATGTTCGCGATCTCTTCTCCCTTATGAACAATGTCACCTGCCTTGATAGCACCTCGTTCAGGATTGCCGATCCTCCAGACATTGCCTTTAATAGGTGATCCGACATCGCCCGGGTCTTTTGCCATTCTGGTTTCAACTTTCTTGGCCCTTGGTGTCTGTATCGTATAAACCCTTGTCTTGCTGTTGACCTTCATGACTACATGGACTACACCTTCATGCTCGCCCCCGATAGAGACCAGCTCTATGCAGTATGGCTTTCCCCACAGTTCAAATTCGACCCTGTCACCAGGTTTTTTCAGGCCTTCCCTCCACACGTCTGTGGGAAGTACAAGCGGGGCCTCTCCGTATTTTTCACGAAATTCTACAAACTGCAGGGCATCTTTCGGATGCATGAGATAAAGGATGAACTCCTCTTCAGAAGGAGCTCTTCCCAAAGCTTCCGTCAGGTCTTTTCTCAGCTTGATGAGGTCATCATTTTTCAGAAGATCAAGCGGAGACATCTCCTTTCTCTCCTTGATATTAGTCTCCCAGGCTTCTCCGAATGTGCTCCTGTAGACCCATTCAGGAGGCCAGCCCATCGGCAGTTTACCGTAATTTCCGACAAGGAGATTTTTAAAGTCTCCCGGAGCGCTTCTGAAAAGGGTGAGGATTTCATCTTGCTCTTCCTTTTCCATTGAGGCAAGGTCCAGGGCCTTTTCATCGATGAATTTTGAAAGAAGATCGATGAGGTGATTGACGCCAGCCTCGCCTTTTTCCTTGGCATATCCGTTCACTATCCCGCTGCACGTAACCCAGGTAATCTGCGACCCCGGAGTAACATCGAAATAATGGATGATCCTGTTATACAGAGACATGACCTTTAATATCGCCGGCATGAAATGAAGGAACTCACCCTTTTGCGCCTGCTCAAATGAGCTGGGAAAGGCGCCTCCCGGCATCTTGTGCAGCGTGACTGTATGGTCATAACCCTTAAATGGCGATTCAGCCCATTCATAATGACTTATCCATTCGCGTACTTTCTGGACCGATGCTTCTGCAGCCGGTCTGTTGAGATGTACCGGAATGTCCGACTCCTCAAAGAAGGCCTGTACACCGAGAATGGGAGCTTCCCCGTAAAAACGAACAAGGGAGTCTTCTTCAACATCAAAAATCTTGGCGCCTGCCTTTGCAGCAGCCAGAAGAGCGGGCATGGCAAGCCCGTCGGTTATATGCCTGTGATACTGGAGGACAATGTCCGGATACGCCTGTTTAATGGAGTCTACAAGGCTGCCAATCCGTTTGATGCTGCCCACACCGGCCATGTCCTTGATGCAGACAATTATTTCATCCACACCGCCGCACAGACTCACAATGTCCCTGACAACTCCAAGGTAATATTCGTCTGTTGCCCAGTGGGCAGCTGTAAAGGAAATGGCAGGCTGAAAAAGCCTTCCCCTCTTCATCACCACCTCTGCCACAGCGCGCATGTTCCTTACATCATTAAGAAAGGAAAAGCACCTCCAGACATCTATGTCAATCCTTGATACAACATACTCGATAACGTTTTTCGGATAAGGTCTGTATCCCCACAGGTTCGTTTCCCTGATCAGGGTCTGGGTCAGCACATCAGGCATGATCTTTCTGAGGAGCTCTATTTCCTCAAAAGGGCTCTCCCTCCTGTTCATTACACCCACATGCCACCTTGCACCTCCGTGGCACTCTGCGCTGAAAAACCCCATATTATTGTAATAGGGGGCCAGAGTAGCAAGGTCGTAAATACGGTGTCTGTTCTTGAAATCAGACTGACCGGCATCCCGCATCCCGGTGGAGGTCATAAAGACCTTTGGATTTGAGCGGATGGCTTCGACGATTTCTTTTGGCGTCATGCCCGGTTTTACAATGACATATTTATCGCTTTCTGTACCTGTGACTTGCTTTTTCAACTTGTTCTTTTTCATTTTTCCCTCACATCCAGCTCTGCGGTCCGAGCGCTGATATCTCGGCCACATACCTTGCTATCTTGAGTACCTCGTCTTCGCTGTTTTTCTCAACAAACATTGAAACAAGTTCATCATGATGGTCCTCAAGAAATCGGGTTGAAAACTCTCCTGCAATAAAGGCAGGGTGTCTTATTATACTAAGGAGCAGAGGCTGCAGTGTCTTTATCCCTTCCACCCTCAGGTTTCTGCCTAGTGCCCTGTCCATGACTTTTATGGCGTCTGCCCTGTCAGCCCCTGCTGTCATCAACAGCATGAAAAGGGAATCATAATAAGGAGGGACGTCATCACCTTCATATACACCTGAAGACACCCTCACATTCGGGCCCTGTGGGACCTGAAGGCGTGATATGGTACCAAAGGACGGGCTGAAGTTCTTGGGGTCTTCTGCATTCAGCCGCACTTCAAGTGCCCACCTGTTTGGATGGATGCTCTTCTGCTTGAAGGGCAGCTTTTTCCCCACTGCAACATCAAGCATAATGCTTACGATGTCAAGTCCCGTAATGAGCTCGGTAATGCCGTGTTCTACCTGTAAGCGTGTATTCACTTCAAGAAAATAGAATTTTCTTGTGGCTGAATCAAATATAAACTCTACTGTTCCTGCAGACCTGTACCCCATTTCTCTCATAAGTCTTACTGCTGTAAAGCATATTTCATTGCGGAGGTTTTCGTCGAGTGAAGGCGAGGGGGCCTCCTCTATTATCTTCTGGTTGCGCCTCTGAATGGTGCATTCCCTCTCAAACAGATGAACAACATTGCCATGTTCATCAGCAACTACCTGCACCTCGATATGCCTGCCGTATTCAATATATTTTTCAGCAAGGACAGTATCATCTCCGAAGGCCTTTCTGGCCTCTGATTTGGCCTGGGCAAATGCGGCTGCAAGTCTGTCTTCACTTTCGACCTTTACCATGCCTCTCCCGCCTCCGCCTGAGGCCGCCTTTATCATGACCGGGAATTCAACTCCCTCCTGATCTATCCACTTCTTTATGTCTTTGATATCTTTTACATCACTTATACCGGGGATAGTGGGCACGTTGGCCCTCTCAGCTACCTTTTTCGCCTGGATTTTGTCTCCCATCAATCTGATGACTTCGGGTGGAGGGCCGATCCATGTAAGTCCGGCGTCCATGACCATTTGTGCGAATTTGTCATTTTCAGCAAGAAACCCCCATCCCGGATGAACAGCATCCGATCCGGTCTGAAGAGCTGCATTTATCATATGCTCCATATTCAGATAAGATTCCACAGGAGGTGCTTCCCCTATATGCACAGCTGAGTCAGCCATAAATACATGATGCGCCAGACGGTCGGGAGTACTGTATACAGCGGATGTCCTGATCTTTCTGTCCCTGCAGGTATGCATTACCCTTACAGCAGGAACTCCTCGGTTTGCAACTAACAGTTTGGTGATTTTTCTTTCCATTATTTTCTCCTCAGGGCACCGGACGGGTAATCAATCGCGTCTCTTACTTAAGTCCTCCGGCATGAAGATATACTGAACTGCTTTCAGGGCATATGACGATCCTACCGGGATGTGCTCAATTTATTAAATTATACCATCAACTGCATA
>QZIL01000044.1 GCA_003599025.1 Nitrospiraceae bacterium
ATTGTCATGCCCGCATGTAGTAAGCGGGCATCCAGAACATCGTGAAAAGACTGGATTCCCGCCTTCGCGGGAATGACGACATACTGAACATCGAAGATAGAACCTAATTTTGAGATAGGTTCTAATCACTTCCCTTGACACCCTCATTTCCGGAATGCTATTAATATTTCACTGTCCGCAGAGGCCTGAGCGGCAAGATATATTCTTGTCATTGATACAATAATAAGTTCTCAGGCAAGATGCCGTTCCTGCATGTCGGGAATCCTTCTGGAGGAAGACTCCGGATACCCAAACATCGGGCACAGGCAAGCCGGCGTGACACTCTGCGGGCTAACGGCATTATTTTAAATTTTGAAACAGGTTCCGGTTATTTCAACTTTATTACTGTCTTTTACTACAGGAGGTCCTGCAAATATGACTGAGCTTGAAAAATTAAAACACCTGCTTGAACACTGGATAGAGCACAATGATTCCCATATTCAAACCTACAATGAGTGGGCCGAGAAGGTAGCTTCCCTGGGAGAAAAGGAACTGGCCGGGATTCTTGAACAGATCGCAGACGAAAGCAGGAATCTGGAAAAACTGTTTAACCAGGCGATTCATAAGATTAATAGCAAATAACGATTTCAGGTGAGATGGTGTTGCAGACGTACCAGCTATGGTATAAAATACTCTTTATGAAACGCAATCTGCATATATTCATAGTATTATTGAACCTGATCATCTTCATTCCTCTGTTCTCCTGTGCCGTAAATCCTGTCTCAGGAGAGAGGGAATTTATGCTCGTCAGTGAGGAGCAGGAAGTGGCGATAGGCAAAGAGGCAGCGCCATCACTGAAATGGGAATTCGGCGGTCCATATGAAGACCGCGCACTTGAGGCATATCTTGACAAGATCGTCAGGGATTTATGGAAGAATTCAGAGAGGCCACATCTTCCTGTAAAATTTTATATTCAGAACACCTCATTGCCTAATGCCTTTGCCCTTCCCGGTTATGTGGCTATCACAAGGGGGCTGCTCAGTGAAATGGAAAATGAGGCCCAGTTCGCAGCAGTCATGGGGCATGAAATCGGTCACGTAATGGCCCGTCATACAGCCAAAAGAATATCACGTATGCAGATGCAGCAGTTGGGAGTAGCGATAGGTGCAGCTGCGCTTGAAGGCAAAAAAGGCGGAGACACCCTCCTCGCTATCGGCTCTATGGGAAGCAGCCTGCTGCTGCTGAAATACGACAGGGACCAGGAAATCCAGTCGGACAGACTTGGAGTTAAATATATGTCCTCTCTGGGATATGATCCTCATGAAGCGATATCCGCCCACAAAGTACTTGAAGAATCCGTTGACAATTATGTAAAAAGGCTCGGCAAATCCCGCAGTGAAGACAGTTTTATTTCCGGCCTTCTTTCTACCCATCCGAGGGCCGAGGTCAGACTGAGTGAGATCCAGGAGATGATAGACAAGCTCCCTGCGTATTCACTGAAAAAAGACGGCAAGTTTGCCAGGACATTCCATTCTGAAACCAGGAAATTGAATGAAATAAATAAAATCTATCATATCTATGATAAGGCTGAACAGGACTACAGGGAGAAAAAGTACGAAGAAGCTGAAAAGGGTCTTCAGGAGGCCATTAAACTTAACAGCTCACAGGCACCATTTCACAATCTGCATGGCTTTATAAAACTCCAGCAGAAGAAATATGACGAGGCAGACAAGGCCTTCGGAAAGGCGCTTTCCATAAGCCAGAGCTACCAGCCTTCAATATACGGAAGAGGACTGGTTTACCTTTATAGAGAAAATTATGATAAGGCGGTAGTCGAATTCAAGAAGAGCCTTGCTGAATTCCCGGGACACGCCCAGACTCATTTTGGACTGGGGAAAAGTTATTACCATATGAATCAGTATAAGGAGGCCATTTCATATCTGGCTAATTTTGCACAGGCAGTACCTGAACACCCCGAAATCCATGGTATGCTGGGAATATGTCTTGAGAAAACGAATGATACGGCGCAGGCTGTTATGGCATATAAAAACCAATTACTGGTAGCGCCTGATACTGAACTCGGGCAACATGCTAAGGCCAGGCTGGCTGCTCTAGAACCGGCACCGGTTACTAAATAGAGCCTGTCCATAAAGTCTGCTTTTTTGTCATTCCTGCCCCGTAACAGAGTACGGGATAAACTCCAGCAGGAATCCAGAACTTCTTAAAAAGACTGGATTCTCGAATCGAGTCTACTCGACGAGTCGATCCGACCGGCCAAAGGACTGCCGGAATGACAGATACACAAACCGAGTTTATGAACAACCACTAAATAATCATCATGCTTCCCGCATCCCCTCCGCACTTTATCAAACAGACCCCACATCTCAAGATACATTATTTTTTGCGAACCAGTATGATGTCCGGCATCCTCTCTTTAAATGCCACTCCGATGCAATCTGTTTCGCATTCGGTGCAGTGCCCTGCGCAGCGGATGGTCACCTGGTTGCCTTTTATCTTTATTAATTCAACATGACTTTCATGGGCTTCAAGCAGCCAGTTTAAATTATGAATAACCTCTAAAACCTGTTTTTCGATGTTGTCCATTTTTATCAGAGGCCGCTTTACATTGTAAGCAGCTCCAGTCTGCCCGCTCATGTATTTCCTGTCAGGTCACCAACTCCGGCATCTTTATACCTAAAGCCCGGACGGTCATTTGTATTATTTAATGGTAATTATATCCTGCAATCAGAATAAACAGTATTTACGTTATCTCATTGAGATGATATTTGAAAGATAACTTTATCTGAATACAAACTATTGCCAATGATTATAACATTATTAATATTTATATTTGTCAGTCAGGTAACAAGACGTGTCAATTGAAAGGATTTTCGGCTGCTTTCTTCATATTATACCGGGGGATTGCACTTTGAAATCAATGCCTGTTTGTGTTTTCCCTGACCCACTTTTCGATGTGGTCATAGATCTTTTCGCAAAATTCATATGGTTCTGAAAATTCATCTGTGAACAGTTTGTTTTCTCGTGATATCCTGTCTCTCAACTCAGTGACCTCATTTACTTCAATGGAAAAGGCTCCTTCATCAGGGGCTTTGGTTCCCTTGAAATAGAACATTACATGCGGTTTCTTCAGTGACTTCCATGAATCATATGCCAGCAGAAATTTATTCAGGTTCTCGGATTCAATCCTTCCTGATTTGGGGTAGAACCGTTTATAAAAAACACAGACAAGAATATCACATTCATCAGTGACCCTGTTTATAATAGACTGGGGTTGTTCCGGGGAAGGAAATACATCGTCCCACATTGCAGTGTGAATGGAGACCCCGAGATGATGCAGCAATTCACTTTCATTCAGTCCGAGACAGACTTCACGTACTATCTTTCGTTCAACTACAATATCACCGGGCGAAGCGATGAAGACGTTCAATATCCTGTTTGAGTCCATTTACATCCCCGAGCAAGCAATATTTTTACAACAGGAGTGATAGTTAAGTATAGTAGATTTAGAATTTTTACTGTTATTAATTTTTTTTAAGAGATTATAAGAGTGAGGCTATAGCCAGTCCTGCAGCAGCAGTTAATGTCTGTATTCCTTAACGTATATTTCTTCTGCGATCAGGGCATCGACAGCCAGTATGGTCTCATCTATCTCCAGTACAAATGAAGGTCTTTTCTGTTTCAGCCTTATGATGCTGCCGGGTACAATGCCCATGGTGGCAAGCCTTTCGAGCCGTGTGCTTTCTGAAGGCCTGATGAAAACAATCCTACCCTTTAAACCCACTTCAAGCTCCTTTAACTGCATCACCAGCGGCCTGTATTCAGAACTGTATTTGGAACAGCACTCACCCCTTGGAATGGGTTTGCCATGAGGACAGGTCGGGGGGTGTCCCAGAAATGAACAGACGCTGTCTGTAACAGACGGGGAGAGAAAGTGTTCTATTTCGCATGCAGTCTCCTCACTCTCTTTCATCCCGACTTCGAGCACATCATGAAAGAGTCTTTCAGCCAGGCGATGACGGCGTGTCAGGTCCCTGCTGCGGGATTCCCCTTTGTCCGTAAACTCAACTTTATCGCCCGAGATGGTCACGTAACCTGATTTCTCCATTTTTCTTATCATATCAGAGGTATCATGATCAGTAATTCCCCTGACTATGTCAGAGAAGCTTTTAGAGCCCTTTTCTCTTAATGACCAGAGCAATTCAAGGATTTCATCTCTTAATTTATTGACCATTATTATTCCTCACCAGATCCTGTCCTGCTGTATGATTTCATGTCTTCAATTCAGACCAGTATAATTTATCACAAATCACATCCGAATTGGCATCTACCTGTAATTGTCCTGTTACTGCCATACACCTTCTATTCTTGCCGAACATTTAAAGCAGGCCCCATTCTTCATATTATTCAGTAATATCTGATAACCGACCCGATGAACAAGAAGCTCACCGCAATCAGGGCAGTATGTATTTTCTCCTCCCTCACCAGGAACATTGCCTTCATATACATACTTAAGGTCTCTTGCAATACCCATGTCCCTGGCCCGTCTCAATGTCTGCACAGGTGTTCTCGGCTGGTCTAAGAGTTCATAGGTAGGATAAAACTGCGACACATGCCATGGGATGGCGGGATCAACTGATTTAATAAATTCGATAATACCACCGAGAGTCTCATCCGAATCATTGTGTGAGGGGATTAACAGAGTCGTTACTTCCACCCATACGCCCAGTGCCTTCATTAATTTAATGGTGTCCATTACCGGCTGCAGCCTTGCTCCGCATATTTTCCTGTAAAATTCATCTTCGCCTTTCAGATCAATATTGTTTGCATCAAGAAAAGGCGCTATGGCCTTTGCAGCCTCAGGCCCGGTATACCCGTTGCTCACAAAAACATTTTTTATGCCTCTCTCATGCGCAAGGCGGGCGCAGTCATAGGCAAATTCAAAAAAGATAGTCGGTTCGGTGTATGTATAAGAGATACTCCTGCATCCCGCCCTTTCAGCGGCACTGACCACTTCCTCAGGAGAGACGGTGCTGCCGGGAATATCTGCATGCTTTTTAGGATAAGCCGAGATGTCGTAGTTCTGGCAGTGTTTGCATTTGAAATTACAGCCTACTGTAGCTACGGACATAGAAGTCGAAGCGGGAAGAAAATGGAACAGGGGTTTTTTCTCTATGGGGTCGATATTCATGGAAATCAGTTTCCCGTAAACAAGACTGTAAAGGGTCCCCTCTTTGTTCTCCCGGACCCCGCATATGCCCCTTTTGCCTTCAGTAATAATGCAGTGGTGCGCACATAGGAAGCATCGCACCTTCTGCTTCTGCTGTTTTTCATAAAACATGGCCTCTTTCATAGCATCATTATATCATAGAGATATCCGGCGGACATGGAAGAATGGATCATATATATCATTACGTAATGATGCACTAAAATTCCTCTCCATAAGGTATAATTGAATGATTTTGGAAGGAGATTATCTCAGATATGGCTAAAGCATCAAAGGCTACAATACTGCTCGTTGACGATGAAGAGGGTATTCTCGAAACACTGAGCGGCATTCTTGAGGATGAAGGGTATCAGGTCATTACAGCTTCTTCAGGAGAAAACGCGCTTATACAGTATGCCGAGTCTTCGCCTGACGTTGTACTGCTGGATGTTTGGATGCCCGGCATGGACGGTATAGAGACGCTCAAGGCGCTGAAAAAGAAAAACAGTGATGTATGTGTAATAATGATTTCCGGTCACAGCAATATAGACACTGCAGTACATGCTATCAAGCTTGGGGCCTATGATTTTCTTGAAAAGCCCCTGTCTCTCGACAAGGTTCTTATACTTACAAAAAGGGCAGTTGAGAGGCAGATGCTTGAGAAAGAAAATATTGCACTTAAAAGCAGTATATCCCGGCAATGGGAAATTATAGGCGAGAACCACAAAATCCTCGAACTTAAGGACAAGATATCAAAGGCGGCTGTATCTCAGGGCAGGGTATTCATTTACGGTGAAAGCGGGGCCGGCAAGGAACTGGTCGCAAGGGCCCTGCATGAAGGCAGCAGCAGAAAGAACAACAATTTCATAGAAGTGAACTGCGCGGCCATACCCAACGAGCTTATTGAGAGTGAACTGTTCGGCCATGAGAAGGGCTCTTTTACAGGGGCCTTTGAGAGTAAGCGGGGAAAATTTGAACTCGCACATGAGGGCACCCTGTTCCTGGACGAAATCGGTGACATGTCCCTTGTGACGCAGGCAAAGGTGCTCAGGATAATCGAAACACAGGAGTTTCAAAAGGTCGGCGGAAGTAAAAACATTAAAGTGGATGTACGAATAATCGCTGCCACAAACAAGGACCTGGAGGAGGAGATCCGGAAAGGCAATTTCAGGGAAGACCTGTATTTCAGATTAAATGTCATCCCTATTCATGTACCCTCTCTAAGGGAGAGAAAGAGCGATATCCCTCTCCTTGTAGAACACTTCCTTGTTAATTTCTCCGGTCAGTACGGACAAAAGAAAAAAAGTGTAAGCAGGTCCACACTGCGCGCATTAATGGAATATGACTGGCCGGGCAATGTCAGAGAGCTGAAAAATACGATTGAACGATTTGTCATTATGAATCCCTCTGACATTATTGATGTTAAGGATGTCCAGCACGTACGGTCAGTAAAATCCGACTATGCAGCTTTCAAGACCCTGAGAGATGCACGCGACAATTTCGAAAAAGACTTCATTCTGAAAAAACTGCAGGAGAACAACTGGAATGTTTCAAAGACAGCTGAAGAGCTGGACATCGAGAGAAGCAATCTCCACAGAAAAATCAAATCACTCGGAATAGAAACCCCTTAGGCAGGTATTACTGCTCCTCTTCCTGGGCAGGATCATTCACCTCATCCGTTGTCTCCGGCACGTCAGGTGCATGAGGTATTTCAGGAGCCGGGACATTGATATTGTCCGGCGGGATTGTCCTTGTCGGCCTCCTGCGAGGAGGAACGGGCCTTGCACGGCGCTGCGGCACTGCTCCGGGGTTCTGGTTTTGTATCTGGCGGCCGGGCTGGGGCACAATCGGAGGTCTGACAACAGGCCGGCTTTGCGACTGGACCCCTTTATTTTCCCGTAGTCTTACTTCAACTTTCTCGTCATTACCCATCAGCACAACTTTGTCTTCATGGATTTCGAGTACAGTATAGCCGGAAATAGTGTCATTTAAGCGATAGACCTTTGTCGCCCTTGAATCAGACGCTTCAAGGATCGCGGTCTTATTGTCATTAAGGATGACTGTTCCGAAAAGCTTGGGCGGCGCTGGAAGCGGGGGCTTTTCAGCTGCCTTTCTCTCAACGGAAGGGGCTGTCCTAGAAGGTCTGAAGAGGTCCATTGATGATATTACTTCAAAGGCGTTCTCATCGTATGCCCTGTCTCTATGCTCGACCGGGACAAATTCTTCCGGGACATCACTGGAACCGGCCTCGATCGGTATCTCAGCCGAATATTTAAGGACATGATAAAATTTATTACCGAGCAAGCCTATAATTAATATAAGCAGGAGATTCAATAAAAAATAATTACGTATCATTCTTTGCCTCTTTCCCTGCCGGGGCCTTTTCTTCAGTCTTCCTGATAAAACCTGTAACTACCAAAGTCGCGTAAATCTCCTCCGGTTTACTGATGTTGGTGACCCTCACCTGGATTTCTGATACGTTAAGAAGATAAGGCGATTTACGCAGCCTTAATAGAAGTTCCTTTAATTCCTTGGTGTATGATGTAAATCCGATTTCAACAGGAATGGCAAGATAAAGCTGTGCATCAACAGGGTTCAAAGTCCTTTCCAGTTTGATTTCTATCTGCAGCGAAGCTGCCGTGTCCTTAAGCAGTCTCTGCAGCGCAGCAGCTGCCACCGGAGGGGTATTTCCTCCCAGAAGGGTCTTTTCCTGTCTTTCTATCTCCTGCCTGACCGCCTCCAGCTGTTTCTGCATATTTTCTTTCCCGGAAATCTTTTCTGTCTGCTTATGCAGCATGAGAAGCCTGGCATCTGAAAAGTCCTGCACGCTTTTTTTCGTGTCACTGTACCATGTAAAAATGTAGAACGCTATTATAATGAGAGCAGTTATCCCGCCAATAAACAGAAACCTTTTTTCTCTCTCATTGATCTTGATCGGAAGGTTCATCTGGGCTCACTTTCCGGGCCAGGTGGCAGGAGGACTTTTGCACTGAGTTTAAACTGCTCATTGTCCCTGGTTTTTTTTATCGGCCCCACAAACTCAACTTTCTCAAAGTAAGGCGAGTCCTCCATGATAGATATTAAACTGGATGAAGAAACAGCGTAACCGCTAATAATCAATTCACCGCCGACCTTCTTTTTATCTATAACATCGATACCTTTATAATGAAGATTTGTGACCCAGGCATCTTTCGGCATCAGCCTCGCAAACTCAGAGAGGATCTCAAGGGCGATTTCACTGTCCCTCACCCTGTACAGAAGAACGTTTCTCTCCTCAATAGCAGACATCTCAGACATGATGCCTTCCAGGGCCCTGACCTCAGGTTCATTCATCGTTATTTTTTCTTCAACTGATTCCAGAAACTTCTTCTGCCGCATGGCCTCAGTAGAAAATATTCCTACAAGCAGGACCAGTATCGTCACAAGAAATGCCTTGGTGGTCATGGGCGCGATTCTTCTTATTTCATAATCTGCCTTATGCGGCATCAGGTTAATTTTATAAGTTCCCAGACCAAGTCCCGCATAACAGGCGCCGATGGAGGATGTCGCCCCGTTTATGGTAACGCCCCTCAGTTTGCCGGACAATTTTGCTATCTGCTGCACTGTAATAACGCCATCCTTCACCTTTTCATTCAACTCATTCATGAAAGCCTCAATAGAGGGCATATCCCCAGAAAGCAACAGCTTGTTGAAGTGCTCCAGTGATAATGATGCCTGTATCTCAGCCAGATATTGAGCTATATCATTGAGAAAAACATCCGGCGCACCCGAAACATCAAGGGCAAAGGACCTCATGTGGGTACAGAGGCCGTCCCTGATAATCGCCACACTGGCGTGTTTACTGTCCATATAAATAGAAATATTGTTTTCGTCTTTTTTCCCCAGTATGGCCGACCTTCTCACAATCCCTATGATGTCCTGCCAGCCTCCGACCGAAACTTCGCTTAATTCGATTGAGTTTAAAACCGCAAAAGAAGATATGGTAATGGCATTTGCCTGAATGGACAGCTTCCCGAGATAGTCCTTTATCATGTTTATTTTTTCTTTCTGGACCGCTGCAAAAACCACTGAATTAGCCGTACCCTTTGAGTCCATTATCAGAAAGTCGTATACAACGTCGTCAATTTCAAAGGGGATATGCCGCTCTATCTCGAACTTCATCAGATTGGCAAGCGCACCCCTGCCCTTCCCTTTCATTGACGGTATGTCAATGAACTTGGTGATAGCCCATCTCTCAGGGACACTTACGAAGACCTTGTTTACATTTGTTCCGTGCCGGCTGATAAACCCCCGGACATCATCAGAGACATTCTCCTCAAACTTCAGAGGGAAGGCCGAGGTCGACAGCAGTGTGATCCCCGACAGGCGGTTCTTAAGATACGTAATAACAATAGAATCTTCTTTAAATTCTATCCCCAGATACGTACCGAATACATTATCAAATAACGTTGTCATTCCAGTATAACGTCTCCAGTTCCCTGTCTTTCTTGCGCATTACTGCCCTGATCGTTCTTTTAATGGTACCGTCTGCAACGGTCCCTGTTGAGACAATGGTAAATATTTCAGAGAATATCTTACCATTAAACATCGGCATATTTATTGGTCCGGCTTCTCTCTGAGTCATAATATTGTTGGCCGCATCAGTACCGAATACTGCTTCCAGCACTGCCCTGGAGGCTGTGTTGATATTTATACCGTTTGTGTTATACACGGCAAAATATTTTTCCACTCCCTCATATGTTTTTTCCTCCCCGGCTCCTTCATCTTCACCCTTCGAACCATAGAGGTATTCTTTTTTCATTCCTTTTACGAGCAGAAGTTCATCAAGTGCATCCATAGGGCCGTCCTTGCAGCTGTAGGGTTTGTCCAGAGAACGGTAATAGTCCTCCTCAGCCCCGTTGAGCATATGCAGATCATCAGGGTCCCGCCAGTCGATTACAGAATCCACTATCGTATCTACTTCTGTTATATCAATACCGGTATCAACAAAAACATATTTCAGTCTTTCGAGGGATTCAGTATTAATGTTAAGCTTCCCGTCCTCATCAATAATGGTATAGTTAAAACTGCCATTGCCCAGACTGCCCTTCCTTTCCAGTTTCTCCTTCTCCTCGTTTAAATCCCCGAACGCCAGCATCTTCTCTTCATCAAAATAAACAGCTGCATTGGTTTTGGCTGAGACAAGCTCAAGTTTTGCCTGCTCAATACCGGCAAGGGCAAGCTGATAAGCCTCTTCTTCTTCCTTGAAATTTCTCGCTATGTTGATCTCGGTCCTCATCGAATACGAAAACTCTCCGACAATTGCAATAAGCACCACTATAATCCAGATAACAATGACAAGGGCGACCCCTCCTCCTTCATTATTCAATACTTCCCGGAATCTTCCGGTACAGGTCGGTGAATTTCCTGTATGTCTGCATGTTACTTGCAAATTTTGCCGGTAGTTGAGCATGGATTATCTGGCCTCGGCCTCCTGATCTTCCTCTTTAGCGGCCATACCCATGGGTATGGTAATTAGAAACGGCTCAAAGTGAGAAATCTTGACCCGGACTGCTCCGGGCAGTGTCTTGCTGAAATCCCACGAATCTTTCCATTCACTGTCTTCAAGTGACAGATATGCAAATTTGATCTCCTCTATGTTCGTGTCAACAACTTCTTCATCCCCAGTAATTCTGTCAGTCAGTTTCTTGTCAGGCAAAAGTCCTTCTTTCAGAAACAGTGTCCCGTCCTTGTGAGAATATCTCACCCATTTAAAACCTCCATATGCTGGATCAGTCAGCGCAGTCACAAACATCACTGAATCTTCTTTTCCCTCAAATACTGCCACCTTCTCGTCTTCAATATCCATCATATACGGATATGAAGACTTAATCTGCTGTGACAGCAGTCCTGACAGTACCCTGAATCTCTGGGTCCAGACAGTTTCCTGCTCACCTTTCTCCCATGCGTTCATTCCCAGCCGGAACCCGTTGCCGATAATCAGGATGATAAGCGGCAGTATTGTTATAGCAATTATCAGCTCAAGGAGCGTAAAGCCCGGATCAGAAGATTGCATGCGTAAGGAAGATGCATGAATCATTTACCGGTCTCCATTCTGATATACCCCTTTATCACAGCTTTTCCTCTCCTGTAAGCATCTTCAGACTGACCATTTCTATGGACTTCTGCTGTTTAAGCGCCTCAGGCCATACTATCTTTACTACCAGCTTCTGCAGCTTATATTCAGATTCCTCTATCTGCCTGTAATCCTGCACTTCTGTTTCCCATTTAAAACCGTCCTCAAATGTACCGCTGTCATTGTCGAGGGTCGTTGACAGCTCCTCCATTTTGTCCTTTGCATGGACGATCGCTATTGTGTAGTCACAGGAGGCCTTTGCTGATTTAAGCCCGGCAGAGAAAAGCTGCATGATAAGCACCAGACTGATACCCAGAATGGCCATTGAAACAATAACTTCAATAAGGGTAAACCCTTCATCTCTTCTCATTCAGCCTTCTCCACATCCACTTTGCCGGTTATTCTGTTAATTATAATTGAATATCCTGTTCCGTCCTCACGAACAATATCAATCACCCCGCCTGAGGAATTCCCTCTCGGAAAGAATTCCACATTGGCAGAATCCTCATCACTGCCCCGGAGGTTCATCTGAAGTTCATCGGGAATAGGATTGTCTGCAACAAGATCGATTTTTGTATAATCCGTGTCCTCCGCGTATAGTCTATATTTCTGCTCTTCCTTATCAATTACAAAACAATAAATCTTCTTTTCACTTACTGACCGGGTCCTGGCATATCTGAGAGTTGCTGATATGTCTTTTGTAAACTTCCTGATCTCAAGGTTGCCTGACCCCCTGTTGATCCAGACCCCGACAAGACCGGAAGCGATCCCGATGATAAACAGAACGATGATTACCTCAATAAGAGTAAAGCCGTACTGATCTGTTCTCCTCATCTTCCAGACTACCATTCCCATCCATCACTTCCAGCTTACGACATCCGCGTTCTCACCTTCACCGCCTTCTGACTTGTCAGCTCCTAACGAATAAATATCGTAATCACCGTTCTTTCCGGGTGACTCATAAATATAAGGATTGTTCCACGGGTCCAGAGGTATCTCGATCTTTTTCAGATACGGGCCGTTCCAGTTGTCAACTCCGGAAACCTGGGTAACCAGAGACTGCAGACCCTCGGCAGATGTCGGGTAGCGCCCCACATCCAGACGAAAGGAATCGAGCGCGGTACCAAAAAGTTCTATCTGGGCGCGTGCGGCATTGGCCTTGGCCTGCCCTATCCTGCCAAACATCCTCGGAACAACGAGTGCGGCCAGAAGTCCGAGTATGATCATAACGACCATCAGCTCAATAAGTGTGAAACCCATCTCATGCCTCAATAATCTTTTATTCTTTTCTCTCATAATTCCCTCCATAATTTAGTGTCAGTGTTTAGTGTCAGAGATAATTCTTCACTGTCACCGACACTTTTTTTTGCACTGACACTGCTATAACGGCAATTCATTAATGCTGAATATTGCCAGCAGCATTGACACTACAATAAATCCAACCACAATTCCCATAATCAGAATCAAAACAGGTTCAAGAAGTGAAAGCAGACGTTTCACCGTTGTCCTTACTTCCATGTCAAAACGGTCGGCAATCTTTATCAGCATCTCATCCAGTTTTCCTGTTTCCTCACCTACAGTCACCATATGAACAGCAAGGGGTGGAAAGATATCACTGTTTTTTAAAGGCTCCGCGATCCCCTTTCCCTTTCTGGTGGATTCCCTTACCGACGCTATTATGTCTGATATCTTGTCGCTTCCCAACGTGCCTTTTACTATCTGAAACGCATTGAGAATAGGCACCCCGCTTGCAAGAAGAGTTCCGAGGGTTCTGGCAAAACGCGATACGGCAGCTTCCTTAAAAAGTTTACCGAATACAGGAAGCCTGAACTTCATCTGGTCCCAGTAGCGTCTTCCCTTCTCACTTTTCAGGTAACGCCTTGCCGAGTAATATCCCCCCCCGATTAGACCCGCATAAATCCACCAGTAATAAATCAGACTGTTGCTGATGGCAAGCAGAATCACTGTAGGCAAAGGAAGCGCACCGCCCATATCAGAGAATATCTTGGTAAACTGGGGAACAACAAAGGTAAGCAGCAATACTACTGCCGCCCCTCCAACTATACTCAGCAGGGCAGGATAGATAAGGGCTGAACGAACATCTTCCTTCAGGCCCTGGGAATTTTCTAGATATACGGCCATTCTTGATATGGAGTCCTGAATAAAGCCCCCTGCCTCACCCGCTTTTATCATATTAACGTAAAACATGGGAAAGACATCCGGGAACCTGGCAAGGGCATCCGAGAAAGATTTTCCGCTTCTTACCTGTGAATGGAGCTCATTCAAAAGGTCCCTGAGCTTCTTTTTCTCAGTCAGCTCAGACAGGATTGAAAGGGACTTATCAAGGGTGAAACCCGCATCAAGGAGCACTCCAATCTGATAAGTAAACGTCATAATGTCTCTGTCATTTATCCCGCTTTGAAGAGACGACATGACGCGCTGAAGCAAGCCCTCACGGTCAACTGCTTTTATTACCTTTAGCGGGAAATACCCCATGTCCTGAAGACGGTCGATTGCACTGCGCTCGCTCGGGACGTCGATACTGCCCGTTACAACGTTACCTTCTCTTGTAGTTGCCTCGTAATGGTAAGTATCCATGTTTCGATCATGTCATTCCGGCTTGTCCGGAATCTTTCCCTGAAAGGATTCCCGACGCGCTTCGCTTGCGGGAATGACGATTATGTGTTCTGATTTATAAACTACTTCTCACTTTTTTTACATCCCTTCCTGTGAAACTCTCAGGACTTCCTCTATGGTGGTGACGCCTTCCCTGACCTTCTGCCAGCCGTTGTCCCTTAATACCTGCATTCCCTTGGATATAGCCATCTGCCTTATAACATCAGAGCTGGCGCTCTCAAGTATCAATTTTCTGATATCACTGTTTATAACCATTAATTCAAATATCCCTGTTCTTCCCCGGTATCCGGTACCCCTGCATGCTTCGCAGCCTACGCCATGATATGCCGTGAAATTCTCCGGCAGGTAATCAATCTTGTCAATGATGTCCTGCGGTGGAGTATAAATGTCCTTGCAAGCAGGACATATGACCCTCACTAGCCTCTGGGCAAGGACGCCTATCAATGACGACGATACAAGGAAACCCTCAATGCCCATATCAAGCAGCCTCGTCACAGCACCCGGCGCGTCATTGGTATGAAGCGTGCTGAATACAAGGTGCCCGGTCAGGGCCGAATGGATAGCGATCTCAGCTGTCTCAATGTCCCTGATTTCCCCAACCATTATTACGTCCGGGTCCTGACGTACGATATGCCGCAGACCGTTGGCAAAGGTAAGCCCTATCTGCGGCTTGATCGGTATCTGGTTTATACCGTCGATCTGGTATTCAATCGGGTCTTCTACTGTGATAATCTTTTTATCATCGGAATTTATCTTGTTCAGGGATGCGTAAAGAGTGGTTGTCTTTCCGCTGCCTGTAGGCCCTGTAACCAGCAGCATGCCATACGGGGTCGTGATCAGGTTTTTATATTTTTCGAGTATATTTTCGGGAAAACCGAGATAGTCCAGGACAATAAGCGCTGTGCCCCGGTCCAGGATCCTCATAACGATACTTTCACCATAGATTGTCGGTATCGACGAGACTCTCAGGTCAATGTCCCTGCCTGATACCCTCAACTTGATCCTGCCGTCCTGCGGGAGCCTTCTCTCTGCGATATTAAGACGGGACATAATCTTTATTCTGGATATTACAGCCGGTTGTATGCGTTTGGGGAGGGATTCGACCTGGGTAAGCGCTCCATCAATCCTGTACCGTACCTTCACACTATTTTCAAAAGGCTCTATGTGTATATCACTAGTCCTTCCCTCGACCGCCCTTGTGATGAGCATATTAACAAGCTTTACGATAGGCGCCTCAAAGGCCATATCTCGCAGGTGGTGCACGTCCTCCTGCAGCTCATCGATTTCCTCGGTTTCGGTCTCTTCCTCCCTCATCCCCTCCATGATGCTTGTCATCTGGACATTGCTGCCGAAATACTGCTCAATCGCCTCCATGATGTCATTCTCGCTGCTGAGATATATTTCTACAGATTTCTTAGAGAAAAACTGGAGGGTGTCTGTGACATACTCATTGAGCGGGTCAGAGACTGCGACTTTCAAAACATTGTCCTCCGCACCGATAGGGACAAATTTGTACTGCTTCATGAACTTGATCGTGGGATAAGGCACATTGGGAATCGTCTTGGGGAACTCAGCAAACTTGAGATATTGCAGCCCGAGTTGGGAGCTGAGGGCATTAAGCATATCATCTTCAGACACAAAGCCCAGGCCTACCAGAATGTCTCCCAGACGGCGGTGGCCTGTCTTGTTCGTGGACGCCTGTTCCTTTAATGCTATCTCGAGTTTTTCAGGTGTAATAAGCCTGAGCTCAAGCAGGATACTGCCAAGCATGCCTGATTTATTGATCTTCTTTACTGCTTCACGGCTCATTTGTCTTGGACGGGTTTGTCCCCTCCGTATTGGAAGAAGATGGAACGGTTAATCCTCCCTTGGGATATCTTATATCATTTTCGTTCAGATATCTCTTGACCTCTTTTAATTTCCCGAGAAACTCACTTGTAAAAGCCTCCCCTTCCGACCTGGTGGATATCACCTGTGGTGTTATAATAATAACCAGTTCTTTTTTTGTCGATGAGTCATTCTGATAGCGGAACAGATGGCCAAGTATCGGAATTGAACTCAAAATAGGTATGCCGCTATAACCCTTTTTCTTCTCCTCCTGCATAATTCCGCCGATTACAATTCCCTGCCTGTCAGGAACTACGATAGATGTTTTCGCTTTCGTGGCATTGAACGACGGGTATGTATTCCCCCTCTGTCCCACTGTTATGTTTTCCCCCTGGGAAGACACCTCCTGCTCAAGATCAAGAACCACTGTCTTGTCCTCGCTTATTGTGGGTTTAATCTTAAGTTTAATACCGACCGTCTTGTATTGAATATTCTGGGTCAATTGGTCTGTTGTACTGCTTGAAGTGGTTGTGCTTGTTGCTGTCGGTATCTCGGAACCTACCTCTATATTCGCCTCCTCCTGGTCTCTTACAAGGAGTCTCGGGCTCGAGAGAATATCTACCTTCCCCCGTGTTGACATGGCATTAATAAGAGCAGCAAACTTGCCGGGTTGTAATACAGCATAAGATATACCAGTTGCCCCGGCGCCCAAAGTGAGCTTGGCAGCATCTGTGATTAGGCCGCTGTCAGCTATTGTGCTTCCAATAACAGTTGTCACTTCTCCCTCAAAAAACCTGTTGTCCCTGAATTTGGTATCGAGGACCGACCACTGAATGCCGTGCTCGTCGGAATCTGAAAGTGTCACCTGTGCGACAATGGCCTCGATCAAAACCTCCCTGGGATACGTATCTATTTTCTTTATGGTCTTCACAATCTCCCTGTATACGCCGGGGGGAGCAAAAATAATAAGTGAATTTGTAGGTTCAAAAGTAATGATATCAACCCTGCTGCCTCCGCTTTCCTGTGTCTGCTGCTGTCTCGGAGCGACTGCAGTCCTCTGCGGGGCAGCGCCTTTAGCATCCGCTTTTTGAGCGCTCACTCTCGCTTTGCCCCCGTCCCCTGTTTCGTAAAGCGTCCTTAAAATGTCCGCTATTTTCTCGGCCTTTACATTCTGCACAGGATACACAAAAATATTCTGCCCTGTCACAACCTCTTCATCGAGTCTCATGATCCAGCCCTCAACTGTTTTGAGAAGCGTAGGGCTTGCTGAAAAAACTACAAGACTGTTGATTCTTTCAATAGGCACCAGTGCAATGCCCTCACGCGACAGGTTCAGAGCATTCAGGACTTCGGTCAGTTCATTTGTAAGAGACTGCACATCAGAATATTTCGGTTTAATAAAAGACATCCTGGTATTCTTGAAGGCATTAACATCAATTTCGTTCAGTACTTTAAGTATGCGGATAAGGTTTGATGACAGTTCGTTTACAATCAGAAGGTTGTTTCTCGGGTTCGGAATAATACTGCCGAACTGGGAAAGCAGCGGGGTAAGCACGGTGCTGATTTCTGTTGCCGGGACATACTGCACAGGTACTATTTGTGTTACCGGCCTGTCAACATCAGGGAGCGTGTCCGCCTGATCGCCCTTTCTAACCTCAATAGGTTTCTGCTTGGCAGTGGCGCCTGTAACGATCTTCAGAAATTGGCCTGACCTGACAACCGCCATTCCGTTTGCTTCAAGAACTGATTCAAACACATTCATTACCTCGCTTACCGGGATCTTTTTAGAGGAATGGATGGTTACTCGTGCGTCTATGCCGGGGCTTATGATAAAATTCTCATTCGTAATCGAACCGACAGTATTTATAACGTCTTTCAAATCAGCATTGTCAAAATTGAGGATTATGTAATTTTCCTCTTTGGGCCTGGACATAAAGGCCTTTATCTGTTCCGGAGTCATAGCAGCTGGAGGTATATTGCCCGGCACATCAGACGCAATACTATCAGATGGCTGTTGAGGCATGTTCATGTTCTGATTTTCAGCTGGAGGCTGTGTCCTGACAGGTGGTTGCGGTACCGGCACTGGGACCTGCTGCGGCTGGTTCTGAACATTTACCGGCCGTTGAATCCTGGCCGGAGGCTGCGGAACTGGTGTTGAGGGTTTCGGCACTTCACCCGGAACACTCAGAGGTTGCTGTGTTGCAACAGGAGGCTGCAGTATGGGTACTGGTGGTTTCTGAACTCCATCCTGATCGTTGACAGGTTGCTGTGTCACGTCAGACGGCTGTTGCACTTCTACCGGGAGTTGCTGAGATTCTTCGGCGTAACTACTTGTAAAACAGAACAATAAACAGGTAAATGCTATCAGTAAATTTCTCATATTATTCTTCTCAAAAAAATTTCCCTTTTTCTCTTTGACAGGAGATCAGGGAAAAGTTTGACTTCAACCCTCCTTGGTCCGGACTTCTGTTCAGTATATTATATAAGTTCTCAGAATTCCTAAAAAAGTATAACAAATTAAGGGTACTATAGCAATTATCGGCACAACCTCAAAATATCCTTAATTATGCCTAATTCCTGTAGAGCTTTTCCTCTTTCCATCTGGCTGGAAACAGCATCTGAAAGGTAGTTCCCTGACCAGACATGCTACTGACATTTACATCTCCAAGATGCTCTGATATTATCTGTTTCACCAGGGGAAGACCCATCCCGAAACCACGCTCCTTTGTGCTGAAAAAGGGCCTGAAGACATTTTCAATTTCGCCCGGTGGTATTCCAGATCCGGTATCAGAAACACTAAAGCCTATATTGTCACCCCTTCTGAATGTTTCCACAGAAATGGTCCCTCCCCCGGGAGTTGCCTCTACCGCATTTTTCATTAAATGGAACAGGGCCACTCTCAGCAGGTCTTTCTGCATATTTATTCTGAGCGGTTCAACTGAAAGATTTAAGGAAAGCTTGACCCCTTTGACTACGGCGTCCTTTTCTATAATCGATACGACACGCTCCACAATCCTGTTCAAGTCATCATTCTTGAACCTGGACTGCCTTTTCTTTAGAAGTGTCTCAAAGTCTTTGACAATGTCATCCAGTTTTTCAGCGCCTTCCATTATATATTTGATGCCCTGCTGCATGCTTACCGGAACATCTTCCCTGTCAAGGAGTCTCCTGCACCTCGCACCTATCATCGTTGCCGGATTTCTTACCCTGTCAGCCAGGGTCAGGGCCATCAGGCTCATTGTCCTTTCCGCCCCGATGGTCTCAAGCTGCCGGTTCAATTCAGTAAGGTCCGCATTGACCGCCTCAATTTCTTTCATAAGCCGTTCTCTTTCCTCTTCAGCCTGTTTCCGCTTGGTAATGTCTCTCTGAACAGATACCCAGTGTATGAATGACCCCTTCCTGTCAGCGAAAGGTACTATGTTGCATTCAACCCAGAATTCCGAGCCGTCCTTCCGGTAATTAATAATTTCCACTCTCACTGGTTTCACCTGCTCCAGTGCAAGCCGGATTGTATTCAGAGCAGCAAGACTGGTCCTGGGGCCCCTCAGTATCCTGAGTGTCCTGCTCGTGGCCTCTTCATAAGAATAGCCGGTCATTCTGGTGAAGGCCTCATTTACATAAAGAATGCGCCGTCCCAGCATTTGTCCGGGCTCTGCCTCCAGAATGATGATCGCGTCATTGGCGTTCATAACAGCTGATTCGAGCAGTCGCAGTCTTTGTTCAGCGGCCCTGTGCCTGACTGCATTATCTATCGCGACCATCAGTATATTTAAATAATCATGCTCAGGGTCCTTTACTATAAAATCATATGCACCCGCTTTCATGGCTTTTACTGCTGTTCCCGCATCGCTGCTTCCGGCAACGATTATGACCGGGACATCCTGTGCCTGATGCAAGACATCATTCATCGCCTGATCAGATGAATAATCAAGGATGACAACATCAAATTTGCCGGACAACAGGTCCTCTTCAACTTTGTCAATGGATGCTGCAAGAACATGGTTATATGGAATATCTTTCTGCTCCGCAAAGAGCTGAAAAGCATTTCCACCGGATTCGTCGTTTCCGACAAATAATATGTTGTGCCTGCTGTCTCTCATAGCCTTGTATTTAATATTAAATCTAATGTCAGAACCTGTACTGCCTGCTACTATTTATATCGTCACATACGGGTAATAACTTCAATTGACCCGCGGTAACAGTAAGACCAGGCATATTTCAGATATCCAATACATTCACCCTGTCATTATTGACAGGTTATTTTTTAAGCATCGATGATCCATAATGTCCGCAGCAGAAATCTCAGGAGAAATTCAGCCTTATATCTCATGTTAGGGGACATGCCTGAAAATCTGTTCTTGCCTTTTCACGTAATTTATGAAAGTACGCAATATAATCAATTATTACATCTGGCTATTATTGTTTGTGCTGGCAGTTAAAGTCCCGGCCGAGGCGCAGTCTCTTTCTGCAGTGTTCGAAGAAGGAAGGGTTAACCTGATCGGCTCGGCTTCTTTTGAATGTGTGCCGGATAATACTGATTGGGCATCAATGGCAAGTGTTACACGGCTCTCCTCTCCGTTTTCAGACAAGGTATTCTCAGGAGGGACAAGTGTATATATTAATACGTATGATGAATATATCGACTGTGCAAGGCCAGGAAGCGTATTTAATTATTCGGGTAATTTTGCAGGGGGTAGCTTGCGTGGTGATCCCAGTCCTGTTTGTATTTTAGGTGGCTCACCATCAGCGCATGCCAGTGTTACAGTCCCGGCATGGCCCGAAATAGAAGTTCATCATCCACAGGACAATGTATCGGGGCCGACAGACATAATATTCAGTTATGAATATTTCGAGCATTATAAAGAAAGCAAGCGAATAATGGTATATATAGACAAAGAAAAAATATATGAAGCACACAACATACCTGTGAAGGGTTTAATTGAAACAACTTATGATTTTTCAGGCAAGAACGGCTTTACACTGTTAAGATTTTCAGAAGTATGCGGGTCGCAAATAGTGTCTTTTTCAAAACTTGTTTACACCAAACCTGAAGACAGCTGTGAAGACAAAGTCGGCAAACCTGTCAGCGTATCAAGTGGGACGGTATATACCAGTGAAACAGACTTTTCGATAAAAGGACAAATCCCTTTGACCTTCACCCGATACTATGACAGCGCTGAGACCACGCTGAGGGATTTCGGTGCATCATGGAGTCACGAATACGATACCAGAGTCGCTTCCTTCGGGATCAATACATACAAAATCATCAATCCTGACGGCTCTAATGTCTATTATATTGATAACAACAATGACAAAATTTACGATGCTGAGTTTCCTAAAGGGGAGCAGAGCAGGCTTGTCGAAAATACCAACGGTACTTTTACCAGAGAGTCCTTCGATGGATCAAAGGAAGAATTCAATCAATGGGGCTATCTCACCGATGTCGAGGACAAAAACGGCAACATGACAATGATTGTTCGTAACTCCTCCAATAAAATCACAAGCATCACAGGTCCTTACGGCAGAAAGATAAGTGTTTTCTATAATACCGGCAATAAAATCAGCTCGATAACTGTCCCCGACGGGACCTCAGGTGGCAGGGCATATTATTATACTTACCTGCCTACCGGACATCTTGGCAAAGTTACATATCCGGACGCAAGCGAGAAAAGTTATGAATACGTTTATGTAAGCGGTATAGGTTATAGACTATCGGGCATAAAAGATGAAAGAGGAAACTATATAGAAAGGCACACATATGACGCGAAAGGCAGGGCCGTCACATCCTCTTCAGACGGGACCAATGAGTTGCTGACTCTTAATTATCTTGATGAGACTCACACTGCTGTAACTGACTCGCTTGGGAATGTTACAACTTACACAATAGACAAGACTCTTGGGAAGAGCCATTCCACAGAGGTATCGGGCCCAGGATGCAGGGAGTGCGGTCAGAGCGATATTACCAGGATATATGACAACGGATTAAACGTCACATCATTAACAGACGCAAACGGTAATCTCACGCAAATGACATATGATACAAACGGCAATATGCTTACAAAAACAGAGGCCGTCGGCACCCCGTATGAGCGAAGAACCACATACACATATGATGACTTCGGCCAAATACTTACAGTCATGGATACGGGGGGAAATATCACGGAATACATCTACGACGATAACGGCAATTTAACAGATGAAATAGATGCTTATGGCAATGTTACCAGCCATACTTATGGTCCTTTCAATGAGAAACTCTCAACCACGGACAGAAACGGCAAAACCACCACATACACATATGACCTGCATGGGAACCTTGCTGCGATTATCAATGCACTCGGACAAACATCGTCCTATACATATGACATAATGGGCAATATGCTCTCGATGACAGACATAAATGGCAATACCACGACATATGAATATGACGTGAGGGACCGGCTCATAAAAGAGACTCGGCCGGATGGAGGTGAAATTATATATGAATATGATTACGCAGGTAACAGGACAGCTGTAACAGACGTATCAGGCGGCAGGACAGGATTTACATATAATGCCCGTAACCTGCTTATAAGTACAATCTCACCTGACGGGAGCTCGGTCAATTATACATATGATACTGAGAACAACATGACAATGATGATCACAAGAGACAGTTCATACAACATAATTACGAGTGAAACCTATTTATACGACGATCATAACCGGCTGACAAGGACGACATACGCAGACGGCACTTATACTGATCAGGATTATGATGCAATCGGCAATGTAATTGCCAGGAGAGACGAAAACGGGAATATCACGACAAATTCCTATGATGCGCTGAACAGGCTGACCTCGGTAACGGACGCTGAAGGCGGTATTACCTCATATTCTTATGACAGCAGAAACAATCTGATGTCGGTAACGGACACAAACGGTAATACGACATACTACACATATGACAATCTCAACCGGCTGACATCAACAAGTAGCCCTGACACGGGCACAACGACATATACATATGATGCTAACGGCAACATGCTTACAAAGACGGACGCAATGGGAATCAGCACTTCTTATTCTTACGACGCACTTAACCGCCAAACCGTTATACTCTTCCCTGACCCATCACAGGACATTAACTTATTCTATGACGATACACTAGTAGAGAACAGCATGGGGAAACTCACTGCAATAACAGATCCGTCCGGTACGACATGGTTTGAGTATGATAAAATGGGCCGGTTAACCATGGAGACACGGCATATAGACGGGCTTAATTACAGCACAGGTTACGCGTATGATTTAAACGGGAATGTTACTACAATCACCTATCCTGGCGGGAGAAAGATCAATTACATTTATAATGAAATGAACAAGGCAACTTCAGTAAGCGAGACATATTTTGGGGAGACAAGGACACTGGCGAATAATATCACATACTCACCTTATGGAGACATTGCTTTCTTTACACTCGGAAATGATATAACAACGTCAAAAACGTATGACAGCCGGAACCGCCTGAACAGCCTGACCATCGGCACACTGAAGCAGTTATATTACACAAGGGATAATACAGGTAACATAACAGGAATAAGTGATGCTGTTTTTCCGGCAAATAACAAAACGTATTCATACGACTATCTCAGCAGAATGATAATGGTCAATGGCCCGTGGGGTACAATTACATACGCATACGATCCCGCAGGTAACAGGACTTATGAGACGAGCAACTCAGGGAATACTATTTACAGATACGCAGCCAATACAAACAGGCTGGTGTCGGCAGAAGGAGAAAAGACCTTCACCTTCAATTACGATGATAACGGCAATACAATTTCAGAATCAGGCGGAAGCTCCCCTACCCTTCAGCAGACGTATGTTTACAATCATAACCAGCGGTTGACACGAGTCACTAACCCTGACACTATTCTCGGAGAATATGTATATAACGCAAACGGACAGAGGGTGAAAAAGTACACGGACAATGGGGCATGGTGCAGAATATTCCACTACGATAAAAACGGACTGCTTATAGCCGAGTCCTCAAGTTCCGGCACTATAAAAGCCGAGTACATATTCATAAACGGGCAGCCGATGGCCAAAATTGAAGGGGATAATATTTACTACTATCACAATGATCATCTTGGGACGCCTGTAATGATGACAGATTCATCAGGCCAGGTCGTGTGGCAGGGAGAGTTTCTGCCGTTCGGGGAAGAATTGTCAATTTCGGGTTCAGTTACAAACAACCTCCGCTTTCCAGGGCAGTATTACGATGAAGAAACCGGGCTGAAACAGAACTGGTTCAGGGATTATAAAGCGGATGTGGGTAGGTATGTGACATTTGATCCCTTGTTGAGTAGTGGAAGTCAATCAGCATTATCTACATGCCAGCAAACAACACTACCAATAAACTTAACAATACCTTTAAAATCGAATCCATTTGCTTATGTCGAAGGCAATCCAATTAATTTCGTGGATCCCAGAGGTCTTAAATGTGGATCTGGCTGGACAGACAAGATTGTGCCGGATAGTTATGGCACTTTTGACTTTTCTATCTCATGTCAGATACATGATGACTGTTATGATAAATGCGGAACTTCAAAGTTAACCTGCGATTTTAATTTTTATAATAACATGCTACAGGAATGCCGCAAACTTACATGGAATCCGATAAGTCAGTTTAGTTGCCTGGAAACAGCAGCAATATACTATGGTGCTGTATCAAGTCCACTTGGTTGGTACGCGTATAACAAAGCACAGAAAGCACGATGCTGTAAATAAACAGTCATAGAGGAAATGAAACTGTGAAAAACACATCTTTCAAGAAGATCAGAATATTATCTCTTATCCTGGGTTTTTTTTATTGTGGAGGGATGATATGGTTTTTTGAATCTTTCCTCTCGCTACCTTTATTATTAATATTGCTTTTTAGTTCAACCGGAGTTGCGCTTATTGTAATACCTTTGCTCTCCGATACCCTTCTGCGTTCATCATTTATCAAACTGCTGGCCGTGGTGCTGATTTCAACTGGCATCGGTGGGAACCTTTATTCAATAACTGACGCCATTAAATCATCGAGCTATTGGGGGGATGTCCTCGTAATAATACTTCAACATATAATAATTATTTTTTTGCTAGTTTCAATGGGTATCAATATCTTGAAATTTAAGAAGAAGCAAACAGACTAGTTTATTGAGGCAAAGGGGTCAGCCCTTGAAATTGTCCAATCATCATTGAAATAAAACATCAGAATCATCTACAGTAACAAAGCATCATTCATCATAATTAGGGGACGACATGGCAAGACCATTACGAATTGAATATGAGGGAGCGGTGTATCATGTTACCGCCAGGGGTAACGAGCGGAGAGATATATTCATTTCAGAAACTGACTTTAAGAAGTTTTTGGAATATCTGAGGGAAGCAAAGCGGAAGTTCAATATTAATTTTCATTGCTACGTACTGATGAGTAATCATTATCATCTTATCATAGAAACTCCTGAAGCAAACCTGAGCAGAGTAATGCACTATATAAATGGATCATACACGACATATATCAATGTCAAAAGAAAGCGGAGTGGACATTTATTTCAGGGAAGGTATAAATCAATCCTGGTGGACAAGGACATTTATCTTTTGGAACTCAGCAGGTATATCCATCTGAATCCGGTCAGAGCCGAACTGGTAGAAAAACCGGAGGAATATCGTTACAGCAGTTATCGATTATACACATCGTACAGAAAAGATAATCTAGTTACTAGTGAACTCATACTGTCGCTTACCGGGAGAAACAGCGTGAATGAAAGAAGAGCATATCAGTGTTTTGTAGAAGCAGCAACCGGGAAGAAACAAGACAATCCGTCAAAGGACATATATGGCGGCATGATACTTGGAGGACACAGATTTATAAAGGAAACTCTAAGAAGAATAAAAGAGGACTATCATGATAGAGACGAGGTATCAAACAGAAGAGCATTACAGGCCGGTTGTGAAATTGATGAGATAGTCTCAATAGTGTCAGATTACTTTAAACTGTCTGGAACAGATATCATAAAGGCGGCATCTTCGAAACAGCGGAATATTGCAATTTATCTGATTAGAAAGAGTACGGGAGCAACGAACAGGGAAGTAGGTATATTTATGGGTGGATTAACACACTCCGCAATTGCTAAGATATACCGGAAAATGATACTGGACATCGAAGTAGACAGGAAGCTTCGTCGAGAAATATCTCAAATTAAAATGAATCTGGACAATTTCAAGGGCTGACCCCTATCCGTCATTGCTGCACGTGGATCATAATTAGCTTACATGTTAGCAGTGCGATTAGCTTTGTCATTGCTGTATTATTTAATATAGTTGTCAATTTTATATCACACAAAACAGAATAAACTTAGGGGACGTTGTTGCCTAATTTAACTTAGCAGCAAATACACTTTCAACTAATCTGGTTCTCCAAGAGCGTTCAGCAATGGACGGTCGAACTCCTGGATCTGGTCAGCTACAACCGGCTGTACAGAGGTTGCAATCCAGGCGCCTACATAAAGAATCAGACGCGCAAAAAGGTTGTAAAAGAGCATCAGTACAATCACCGGACCGAACAAAGCAGCTGCAGGATTGCCGGCAAATGTGCCCATCAGAAAACCGGTGAGATACTGCAGGACAAAGAGCCCCGCGGATCCGATCAACGCGCCTCTTGCAATGCTGCGGAAAGGGAACTTCTCTTCCGGCAAAATCTTAAAAAGGTACACGAACATGGCCCACCCGGCAATGGCCGACAGAATGGGGCCCGCTATCCGCAGCAGGAGACTGATGCCGGGGACCCCTTCCAGTGCAAGCCAGTGCACGATCGTCCCGGTCATTGAAGTCGCCATAGCTGCAAGCGCAAAGGTCACTATCAGGATGACGAAAAGGCCCAGCAGAATCGCGAGATTCAGCAGGACCTCAAAAACGATGAAACGCTTGCTCTCTTTCATGTCAAAGAACGGACGTGTCTGGGCGCGCACCGCAGACTTCAGGTTCCCTGCCCATCCGGCGCTGGAATATATTGATGAGAAAAGGCCTGCCAGTCCCACCGAGGCCCAGTTGCGCAGCAAGCCCCTGATCAACCCGGTCAGTTTAGCCTGCAGGTCCTCTGGAGCGCCCTGAAGATGACCCATGATCACTGTCTGAACCTGCTCCAGCAGATCGGGCCGCAGCACGGTCAGGATGAACCCGCATGCAGAAAAAGCAAACATCAGGATGGGCACTAATGACAGCACCGAGAAATATGTGATGGCCCCTGCAAACTGGTTTCCGAGTCTGGTGACATACCGGGCATTCATCCTTAGCACGTGTGCCACCGCCGGTACCTGTCTCAGCGCTTTGAACCTGTCGTGCCTCTGCTGATCATTTGCTGTCACGCTTTATCACCTTCCGTACGCATCTCTGTGTTTCTGAAGTTAACTGCTTTTTATAGGATTATATGATTTCGGATATCTATAAAAGGAATATCATATTTTTTATGAATTGACAAGAAATTCAGTCGGAAAAAGCGGACGAGGGGTCAGGGCTTGAAAGGGGAATAAGGAAATTTGGAACGGACACGTTCAAGCCCTGCCCCCTATCAGTTCTTATTTTTTATGGTCCCCGGTAAAATTGACGAATTATTGTCCGTCAAACAAATTATAAGACATTCCTGATTCCTTGAACTAACCGATAATAAGAGCACAAAGTCAGGGATGTCCCCTAACGACATCGCTTAAGCATAAAAACTTACCTGGGGAGGACATGGAAAGGATAGGCAGAGCATTAAGATAACTCAATTCTCAAAGCTGACCCCATTTTTCTGGTCATTGAAATTAATTGCTGAAGGAGATTACACATGAAACAAAGATTATTGCCTGTCATCCTGGTAATGGTTACCTTGTTGTTCGCAGCCTGTTCGCCTGATAAATTTCAAAGAATCGGAAGGCCTGCAGATTTTATCTCCACAGGGAAAGTGGTTACTGCGATGTACGGTAACACAGCAATTTATGTGGACATTAATGTCGGCGGTCGTAATGTGGGCAGCTGGTTCGGTACTGTAGGAAACGCAGTCGGCAAGTCGCGTGACCGTAATATGAACCGGGAGGCTTTGAACAAACTGCTCGAGAGCGGGATACAGCAGTATGCACAGAATGAAATTGCCTCCAGAATGCCGAATGTGTTCCGGGAGATCGATACTCTCTATGTCAGCGATTCCATCCAGTTGTCGCTTAATAGCGAAGAAGCCAAAAACCAGAAAGAAAGTGTCCCTGAATCAGCGGAAATATTCGCCGTGGATTCGCATCTTGCCTACTATGCCACCTCCTCTAAAAATTCCGTGGCAGCGGCTTTTGGGGCGGTTGAAGGTGTCACAACGAAACTGGAAATAACGATTACTTACCTTTCTACTGCCCCGGAAAGGAAGACAGTCTGGAAAGACATCTTCATATGCGAACTCAAGCCTGTGCAGGAAAGTCTTGTGGATAACAACGGCCTTAAGGCCAAAGAACTATTAATAACAGCTGTCGACAAACTGTTGCCATGGATATCGAGAGAACTTCGTGGAGAGGCAGTCGAGAGTTTTCCCCGGGTCAAAGTGCAATATCGGAGCTTCCTGGAAGATGAAGGGAATCTTCTGTCCGAAGCAGACGACTTCGTCGTTATAAGATTAGTAAATGGGATAACGCGTGTCATGCCCAGGGATTACGTCAGGGAAATAGAATACATAGAGTAACAGAAATTAATATGGAAAGTGTCTGTTCTCCATTCTTCAGGAATACATGCAAAAGGTCCATTCACATAGACTCATGACCTTTATCGCCCTCTTGCCATGTACAATAAGGATCTGCGCGTCGTACGGGCTTGCCGGCAAGCATGTCCCTGATTAAGCACAGACATGAATTTTCGTTAACGATAAGCTTATCAACGGCCTCATCGATTGCCTTTGCCCCATCATTGGTTATCCTGAAATCCGTACTGATGGCATTCAGTCTGTCCTGCAGATTGAAGACCTGATTGGGGTCAACGCCCACGTCATCGAATTTTATGTGATAAAAGATTGTGTCATACGGGGTGTCCCTGTCAATTACGGAGCTCCCGGTGTCACACTCCTTACTGCCGGTCATGTCTTTCCTGTATGGGCACTTGTCCGGCTTTTTGTTATTCTGGCCGCTTTCATTATCAGACTGCGGACTTTCCCAGTCATTGAGCTTCCTGAGTTTGTCAGTCAAGCGGTCTATTTTGGCATTCCGGTTTTCACTCATTAGGGTATTTATCCCGTCAAGGAAATTAAGGTCGACAAAATAATCAACAAAATGCCGGGCGTCATAATCTTTTCTGTTTACGCCCTTACTCACCGTGTATGCGTCTACGAGAATGACGATAATCCTGTTGTATGTGTGTTTGTTCATGTCAATAATTTTTTCAACACTTGTGAGACCGAGATTGTCCGCGTTCCCGGCGTCAAAGACATGGACATATTGCCGGTCTGGTGACCCGAAATCCCTCAGTGTCATGTAGTTGAATGCGGAAGGAAACGACGCCGATGCCATTACTGCCCTGCCGACATCATAATCCCCGATGTCGGAATTGATTTTCAAAAAGTCATCATTGGTAAATGTGAACACATCCGAAAAACAGTCCTCTGTTCCGTTTGTTGCATTAATTACCAGATATGGGCGCTGCCTGTTCGCGTCCCTGAACGAAAGGTCATACCCGAAGTTCTTAACATCGAACATATTGTCGGAAAATGTCTGTGCCATAATGTCCGATCTGTCATACGCCGTGAACCAGTATTTAAATATGTTATAGGGCCAGAGCCAGTTCCAAAGCCACCTGCTGCGATAGTTTCTCCTCATGAGGTCATGTACCGTTTCACGGTCCCATCTCCTTCCCGAACGTGCTTCCGTCTCATGAGCGTCGCGGGACATAACATAATATGCAGCAGGCAGTGATCCGCCTGAGACCGAGGACAAAATATCTACTTCCTCCAGTAAGTTTATATCGCTGAACACTTCCTCCAGCTTCAGCATGACTGAAGATGACCAGTATGCGGCCCTGCTCCCTCCGCCGGACAAAGACAGGATGACCAGGGCCTTTTTGTCTTTATCCTCTTTGTATTTTCCCCGGTCCTGCGCAACGCAGAAGGTCGCCTTCGTCTCCGTCACGGGCGATTTCATCTTTATGTTCGTATATGAGAAAGCAGCGCATCCCGAAAGGCCCAGAAACAACAGCGAGATAAAACTCAAAGAAATTTTCAAATAAGACCTGTACTTCATTATGTCACCCCCCTGAGTGCATGAATGTGGTGAGTGCCCTTATGGTCAGGCTTAAATCTTGAGATAGTGAAACTCCCCGTGGCAAGCCACGGGGCATCTTAGCGCAGCTTCAAAAAAGCTGCGCAGGCCCTTGCTCAAGGTCTCTATGATGCTTAATATATTTA
>QZIL01000038.1 GCA_003599025.1 Nitrospiraceae bacterium
GAGTATCGAAAGAATCGTCTATGCAGTGCTAAGTCACCTAAACGAACAATGGGGTAAGAAGCCCTTAAAGGAATTTACACAAAATGATTGACATTACCAGCAGCATTTTTTTTCTTGACAATTAAGCAGCAATATGATTCAATTGATTCAATTGAATTGAAGTAATGTATTTGAATTTACCGGAAAAGGAGGCTGATATGGCCTATTACAGAGATATATCAGGAGATATTGATGTAGAGTCAGATGAGTACATTGAAATATTCGGGGAATTCAACTTTACGAGTTTTGATAATGAATGTAATTTCTTCTGTCCTGAATGCAGGGATATGCTGAAGTGCGCAGCATACATCGAGTTCAGCCAGGAATGGGAATCGTTCTACACTTAATACCCCCTCTTGCTTCAGTCGGGAAAGAATGCAGGGGACCATCATAATGAAAAGATCAATAGAAACCCTTTATTATCAGGAGGAATGTTATGCCGGACAGAAAATCTGCTGTTAAAGAAACCGGGCCGGTCCGGAAGACGCTTTTGCTGCACAGCAGGCGAATGGAAGAAGTCAGAAAGAATTTTGCAGTTGGACTTAAGCGCATCGTAGGGGACAGGATTATCAAAACAGAGCACGGTCTGAAACAGGGGCAGGAGAATACTGCATAAGAGTATTACGTTTCTTATTGCTGACCAGGACTATGAATACTTACGACTTATACAGACTGCTCAAGGATGAACTCAAAAACGGCTCAAGCGATCTTGTCACCAGGCGGTCGGGACAGATCATACGGGAGCGTATTGAACGTGATATCCAGCAGGAAGGGGAAAGGACAGTCATTGCCCTTGATTTTAGTGCCATAGGGATTATCGACTATTCCTGTGCCGATGAAATCATAGCCAAACTGATATCACGCCTTCTCAGTGGGGAGTACGGAGACAGGTACATAATACTTACCGGTCTTAATGAAAACCAGAAGGAAAATATAGAGGTGGCCCTCGAACGGAAAGACCTTGCGGTTATGGCTGAGACCAGGGACGGGGAAAGGCTGCTTTTGGGGAACCTGAATAATTATCTGAAAGAGACACTGGCTTTTATCGAGGAAAACAGGCGTGTCACAGCTAAAGAATTTTCTGATGCAATGAAGCTTGAGGCCAACACGAGCGGTACGCGTCTGTTGAACCTCCACAAGAAACGCCTTGTGAAACGTGCTGACGAGAGCCGCGAAGGAGTAAGGGTGTGGGTATATGAGCGGTTGTGACATTAAGTCCATATTCAAAATCCTGAAGAAGGAATTCCCTGACTACGAACACCGGCCCCAGCAGGTGGACATGGCGGAGGCGGTCCTTGACTGTCTGAACGGGAAAGACCGTTTGATTATTGAGGCAGGCACCGGAGTCGGCAAGTCTTTTGCCTATCTAATCCCCGCAATCCTCTCAAATGAAAAGACCATTATATCAACTGCCTCCATAGCCCTTCAGGACCAGCTTATAAACAAGGACCTCGTGTTTCTTCAGAAGGTCATGCCACAGACATTTTCATTTGCGATGCTTAAAGGCAAGAACAACTATCTCTGCCTGAAGCGCGAGAGGGAATTTTCGGAGCTTACAGACTTTTTTATCAGATTTCGCGAATGGGCCTCTGAGACCGGGACAGGCGATAAAGACGAACTCGATTTCATTCCTGATTTCTGGTCAGAAGTATGTGGCGATTCAAATGACTGCAGTGTTAATAAATGTGCGTTTTACCCGGACTGTTTCTATTACACCCATTACCGCAGGCTATATAAAAAAGATATAATTGTAATCAACCACCATCTTCTTGTCTACGACCTGGTCTCTGATTTTAATATCCTCCCGTTTCATGATCAGTTGATAATTGACGAGGCGCACCAGATGGAGAATGTCATTTCCCATGTGTGCGGCAGTGTGCTGAGTCATGCCCAGTTATTGTGGCTGCTGCATCGTCTGAGAGGCCTGAAGATCGAGACCGGCCACCTTTTTGACCCTGTGGAGAAATTTTTTAAAGATCCCCTCAGCCCTTCGTTCTCAAAAGAAGGTTTTACGGATGAAGTATCCGAGGGATTGAGCATACTCAAAGACCAGCTCACCTTTGACAAGGTGGTCCACAGGTTGACCCTTTACAGGGAATCTGCTGAGAGCGATGAACTGCGGGACAGGGCGGACACCACGATCGCATATATGAATTCTCTCTCGAATGTTATCGATGATTTCATCGCCCGGGACAACGAGGAAAAGGTTTATTACAAGGAGCGAAATAAAAAGTCCCTTGAGCTGAAAAGCAGTCTTGTTGAATGCCGGAAGCCGTTTGGCGATCTGATGAACGGTTACGAAAGCGTGATTATGACTTCGGCCACCCTGGCTGCAGGCGGGAATTTCGGCTTCATAAAAGAAAGACTCGGCATTACGGAATGCAGGGAAAAGGTCATAGGGTCTCCGTTTGATTTTAAACGCCAGGCCATGCTTTATCTTGAAAAAGGCCTGCCCTCTCCTGCAAGGGGAAACAGCGATCTTTTTCAGGCGGAGAGCCTCGGTGTCATTCAGGGCCTGATAAAGGCCTCAAAGGGCCGCGCACTCGTGCTATTCACCTCGTACGCCCATCTGCGGTTTATAGCCGGGAACATGAAGACGGATTACCCGACAAAGGCACAGGGCGATATGCCTCCTGCAAGACTTGTCGAGTGGTTTAAGGAGACAGACAATTCAGTCCTGCTTGCCACTGCCACGTTCTGGCAGGGGATAGACATAAAGGGTGAAAAATTAAGTCTGGTGATTATTGTGAAACTGCCTTTCGGTTCACCGGGGGACCCGGTGTATGACGAGAAATGCAGAAGGCTCGGGGACCGGTGGTTTTCGGACCTGGCGCTCCCGTCTGCGATCCTTTCTCTGAGGCAGGGGATAGGGCGGCTGATAAGGGGTACAGGGGACTATGGGGTCAATGCGGTCCTGGATACGAGGCTTTTAAAGAGCTCATACGGAAGGACGATCATTTCTTCCCTTCCTCAGATGAAGGTCGTGCATGCTGTTGCGGAGGTTGAAAAGTTCTTTGAGGAAATCCCCCGGTCAGCAGGGAAGGACACGAAAAAATGTATAGATAGCCATGAAGAAATGGATTATAATGTGACGTTGGCAGGAGGAATGCCTGATACGCGGACCGGACAATAGCGTGGAGATGATTAACTTTAATGTTGCATAAATCAGGAGAGCGGCCTCGGAATCGAGTCGATCCGACTTGCCGTAACCCCTTTACAATGATATGGGATATTGGACTTAAACTTGGACGGCAGGACCTGGCATTTAGTGAAGGCTGGAAAGATATCACTTATGCTTTCATGAATTTCAGTGAGGTATCTCAGGTAAAGCTTTTTCATCAAGTCCGATCTCCTTACATAAGCTATTTAAGGCAGTCGAAGGATAAATAATTATGGCAACAGAGATCAGTCTGCTTATATTGGGCTTTGTACTGGGCGGGGTCCTTTTCAGCCTCGTCTTGTACATAATACTTTCGAGGAAAACCGCATTCTTTGAGGGAAAGGCGGGAAGCGCTGAGGCTGTCATAAATGAGCTGAGACAGCAGCTGGAGCAGAAGTCCCGTGAACTCGCCCTTATGCAGAATGAATTCCAGAATGAGTCCCAGATCAGGGCAGCTATGGAGGCCAAATACCATGAGGCTGAAAAGAACCTGCAGTCCATTGAAAAAGACCTTGTGGACAAATTCAGCACTATCTCCCTTGACGCGCTGTCAAAGAACTCTGCCGAGTTTCTCAAGCTTGCTGATGAAAAGCTCAAGTCCCAGACTGTGGAGGGCATAAAAGACCTTGAAGGCAAAAAAGAGCTCATTGATAAAAGCCTGACTGAAATGGACAGGACGCTCTCTGAAGTCAGGCAGAAGATCGAGGCTGTAAGCAAGGGCAATGTGGAGGTCTCGACCCTGATCAGAAAACATGAAGACGTGACCTTAAGGCTTAAGGACACTACTGAACACCTCAAGGAGGCGCTCGCCAGTTCAAAAAAGAGGGGGGAGTGGGGAGAGCGCATGGCAGAGGATGTTATCAGTCTTGCCGGGATGGTGGAAGGCATTAATTATATCAGGCAGAAGACCCTTGAGGGCTCATCAGGCAGACCGGATTATACCTTCCTTATGCCGAACAACCTGAAGATAAACATGGATGTTAAATTCCCGCTGGACAACTATATGCTCTATCTGAATGCATCTACAGACCATGAAAGGAAGCGCTACAGGGAAGATCTTCTCAGAAACACAAAGACGATGATTAAACAGGTGACAACCCGCGATTACATTAATCCTTCTGACAATACTGTGGACTATGTCCTGGTTTTTATCCCGAATGAGCAGGTATACGGGTTTATTAATGAGTCGGACAATACGCTCATGGATGAGGCGATGAAGCAGAAGGTTGTCCTGTGTTCCCCGTTCACTCTCTATGCTGTCCTGGCAGTTATACGTCAGGCAGTAGAGAACTTCAGTCTTGAGAAGACTGCCTCTGAAATCCTGAAACTTCTGGGAGAATTTTCCAAGCAGTGGAACGCCTATAAGGACAAGTTCAGGGTCATGGGGGAAAGACTGGATGCTGCCCGGAATGAATATGATGCCCTTATAACCACAAGGAGCAATATGCTGGAGAGGCCTCTCAAGAAGATAGATGAGCTGAGGAGCCAAAAGGCGATAGCCCTTGACTCGGACATGAACCTCGATGAAACAAAGACAATAGAATGACGGTTTACAGTCACGAATTAACTGAAGACTTATTCTGTAATATTGCAGGAGCTTGCAAACATTAAAAAAGGAGGAAATTATGTCAGAGAAACTGAGTCATGAGGAATTTATTAAGAAGGCCATTGTGAGTCTCAGGAAGGGAGATTATAAGGGCATTCATACGGTTTATTCCGGGTTCAATAATGCCTTTAAAAAATACTTTGACAATGAAAATCCTATTGATGCTACAAATAAACTGGCACAGGAAGGAAAGATTGTGCTCAGACCTGTCAAGGGAGGGGTAATGCTTTATCTTCCTGAAGATGCACCGGCAACAAAAGATGCGGCGGATGAGGCATTAAAGAAAATGGGGTTATAGCCCTTCATGTTGTATAAATCAGGCAAGCGGACTTACCGCAAAACCTTTACAATGCGATGGGTCATTGGAATTAAATTTTGGCCGCAGGATGTAGCGATTGGTGAAGTCCAGAATCATATTACGTGTGCTTTCATGAATCCTGCCAGGGTATCGCAGGTAAAGCTTATTCGGCAAGCCCGCTTGCCGAATATGGGATATTTAATTCAATTATAAGATGGAGTTAAGAGTTATATGGGAACTGAGCAGCGCCTAGCACCCATATCGGAGAAAAATTATGGCAAACATCATTGAACAGACAAAAGAAATAAGAAAGATCTGGAGCGCTTACCAGTCTTCAAGGGTATTGATAACAGCCAATAATTTCAGGGTCTTTGATTATCTTGAGAAACCGATGACAGCGGGCACTCTCGCAAAGAAGATAAAGACTGACTGCAGGGCCACGGAGATTTTACTTGATGCCCTTGCAGGGACCGGGCTGCTGAAAAAGCAGAAAGACAGGTATAAAAATACGAGTCTGGCCTCCCGGCTGCTGGTGCACGGAAAACCGCTTTATCAGGGGGACATCATACGGCATGCGGAGCATATGTGGAGAAGCTGGTCACATCTTGATGCAGCGATGAAAACAGGAAAGCCGTCCGGTGGGAAACGGGACCATGAGTCATTCATTCTCGGGATGCATAATCTCTCGGTATTAAAGGTAAAGGATATTGTGAAGGAAATCGACCTTGCCGGGGTCAGGACCGCGCTTGATCTTGGAGGCGGGCCGGGTACGTATTCCATTGAACTGGCAAAGAAGGGCATACAGGTAACGCTCTTTGATACCCCCGAGACGATAAAATTAGCGAAGAGGGTCATAAATAACTCCCCCCAATCCCCTCTTAGGCTTAGAGGGGGCGAAGGGGGAGTTAAGAAAAATATTAGTTTCATTCAAGGGGACTTCCTCCATGATGACATAGGCACCGGATATGACCTCATATTTGTCAGCCAGATACTGCATGCGTATTCTGATAAAGATAATATGTCCCTTCTGAGAAAGTGCAGAAAGGCACTAAACAGCAGCGGCAGGGTCGTGGTCCAGGAATTCCTTATTGATGAAAGCAGGACAAAGCCTGTGCAGGGCGCCCTGTTTGCAATCAATATGCTTGTAAACACTGACGGTGGACGGACTTATTCTCCGGGTGAGATGAAGAGGTGGATGTTAAAGACCGGGTTTAAGGATGTGGATCATAAAATGGTAGCCGACGGAGTGCTGGTGAGAGGAAAGAAGTGAGTATAAATTCATGACCATACGTGAGCAGACCGAGGACATTGAGAGAAGTATCCTGCATCCAAAGGCGTGCCTCAGCTCAAACAGCAGGGGCAGGCAGAGAAAGGAAAAGGAAGGCGAAATAAGGACCTGCTTTCAGAGGGACCGGGACAGGATCATCCATTCAAAGGCCTTCAGGCGGTTAAAGCACAAGACACAGGTGTTCCTTGCGCCGAGGGGCGACCATTACAGGACGAGGCTTACACACACACTTGAGGTTTCCCAGATAGCAAGGACGATAGCGAGGGCACTCAGGCTCAATGAAGACCTCACAGAGGCGATAGCACTCGGTCACGATCTGGGGCACACACCGTTTGGCCATGCCGGAGAAGATATATTGCGTGAAATTTATCCGGGCGGGTTTGCGCATTACAAGCAGAGTCTCAGGGTAGTTGATATCCTCGAAAGAAACGGCCAGGGCCTGAACCTGACATATGAAGTCAGGGACGGGATAGTGAAGCATTCAAAGGGCAAGGGAGAGATTTTTTCTTCCCGCGGAAAGAATGAAACATTGGAAGGCCAGATCGTCAGGATCTCTGATGTAATCGCGTATGTAAATCATGATCTTGATGACGCTATCAGGGCCGGTGTCCTGAAGCGGTCCGGCATACCTTCTGAATTTTTTAAAATCGGTGACAGCCAGTCAAAGAGAATAGATACAATGGTCAAGGACCTGATATACTGCTCACTGAAATCGGACCTGAGGGAGATCACTATGAGTGAAGGGATCAGGGATGTTACATATGCATTAAGAGATTTCTTGTATAAATATGTTTATGAAGGCGATGTCTCCAAGCTGGAGTTCAGGAAGGCAAGGAAGATTCTTCTAGATTTATATAATTACTATATTGAACATACAGATGAGGTCTTCAGAGAATTTCCCAAGGAGGTAACAACAGACAAGAACAGGATCGTTTGTGATTTTATTGCCGGAATGACTGACAGATACGCGCTTATGATGTATGAACGGAACTTCCTCCCTCAGCCCTGGCTGGTTTTTTAATGGCGGATTCAGGGCTTGTAAACTGTAACTCGTATTTTTATAAGCATTTTATTTGAATTTCCTGTAGAATGTATATAGTTTTATTGCTGGACCATTGACTTGCAGGAAACAAGTCAGAGATATCTTTTAAAAAGATTGCGGCATATAAGTCCGATCTTCTTGACAACGATGGTATGTCCTCTTATAATTTATAAAAAATGATTGGAGGGTAGTTATGACGAAGGCAGAACTCGCAGACAGGCTTTATGAAAAGGTAGGGCTTCCCAAAAAGGAGGCGACAACTGTTGTTGAAACACTGTTTGATTCTATGAAGAGTATACTTGCAGAAGGTGAATCCATAAAAATTACAGGGTTCGGGACCTTTCTTGTCAGAAAGAAAAGTTCCAGGAAGGGAAGAAACCCCAAGACCGGGACCGAACTCGAGATTGAACAGAGAAGGGTTGTTACATTCAAGCCCAGCCTTCAGTTCAAGGCTATTGTTGAAAAGGTCTAGTCATTCATGGGGGATTCACCTCGTAAGGAAATAAGTACGGACCGTCTCTTCTACAAGATTGGAGAGATCAGCAGTATCCTTGAGATAGAACCCCATGTGCTGAGATACTGGGAGACCGAGTTCCCATTTCTTAAACCCCGGAAAAACAGGACCGGACAGCGCATATATACAAGAAAAGATTTGGAGCTTGTGCTGCAGATAAAAAATCTTCTCTATAAAGAGAAGTATACTATCGCTGGTGTCAGGAAGAAATTCGGTGACAATAAACTTAAGAAGAATTCCGTTTCCATGGAAACAATCCAGGGAGTAAAAAGGAAACTGAAAGAGATACTGGATACATTGAATAGAGATTTAAGCGGCAAAAAAACTCCGGCGGTTCCGGACAAAAATAAAGGCCCACGGCTGTTTCTGTGAGTGTCTGCATTTCTGACTTTGATTTCTGTTGAGAGTACCCGTAATGGTCCATTCAGTATATGGAGTCCTTCGGTAAGAGATAATTTCAGTTATATCAAATGAATCGGGGCGTAGCGCAGCCTGGATAGCGCACTCGCTTGGGGTGCGAGAGGTCGGCCGTTCAAATCGGCTCGCCCCGACCATTTTCCCCTCCGCTTTTTTATTTTAAATGGCAGTGTACTACTTCTTAAGAAACCACCTGACTGGCAATTTCCCCTTATTTATGCCTTAAACACCATGCATTACGATTGCCGTATCTGTTTCAATATTAATTATGCCCGATTTTTGTATTAAAGGCTAAGCATAATGCTTAAGGAAATAGAGTAGGATGCCGATAAATTATTGAAATGACGTAACTGCATGTACTGTTGCGATACAGAGACATCATGAAAATATAATAAGTAATAACGCATAGTTGCATTGTGATGTGCGTATACAGAAAAAGGAGATCTTATGAGAATAACCGGGTTCAGGGATTGGAAGATATTTTCAAAGATAATGGCTTCATCAATCATAACTTTAATAATTATTGCAGCTGTAATCCTCTTTTATTTCCTGAGTCTTATCGAGAATGAAATGATAAAACAGAAAAGAGAAAAAACCAGAAACCTTGTTGAGGTGGCCTACTCGGTCATGGAAAAATATGATTTGATGTCGGATGCAGGTGAGCTGACACCAGAGCAGGCAAGGGATCTTGCGATCTCCCAGATAAAGAAAATGAGATACAATGATAACGACTATTTCTGGATCAATGATCTTGGTCCCAGCATCGTGATGCACCCATTCAAGCCGGAGCTGGACGGGAAAGATGTGTCAGACATGAAGGACCCGAATGGCAAGAAGTTATTTGTTGAGTTTGTCAATGTCTGTAAAGACAAGGGGGCCGGATTTGTGGATTATATGTGGCCCAAGCCGGGGATGGACAGGCCGGTCTCCAAGGTTTCATATGTCAAATTATATAAACCATGGGGATGGATAGTTGGAAGCGGAATTTATATAGATGATGTAAACAAGGAAAAGGCAGCCATAGGAATCAAAATAATCACGGCCCTGCTGCTGACCATAATCGTTTCTCTGGTCACAGTTGTTTATATATCTCGCAGTATCAATGCACCCCTTAACAGATGTATATCACTTGCCGGAGCTATTGAACGAGGAGACCTGACCAGTAATATTGAAATCACCCAGAAGGACGAGACAGGATTGCTGGCACAGACTTTAAGCAATATGTCGGGAAATTTGCGGACGATGGTGACCAAAATAAACAGTGCGACGAACACTGTGTCCAATAGTTCTGAAATTGTCCAGACGACAGCAACCCAGCTGTCTGGCGGCATAGAGCAGCAGACCAGGCAAATAGAACAGTCTGCAACAGCATCAACAGAAATTGCGCAGACCATAAATGAAGTTGCGAAGAACGCAGTTGATGCTGCAAATGCGGCAAAGGAATCTGCTGAAGCTGCCAGGGAAGGCAAGGCGGTAGTCGACCAGACTGTTGCCGGGATGGAGAGTATTGTCTCCAGTGTCACAAGCTCATCAGAAACCATAGAAAAGCTCGGCAGCAGCAGTATGCAGATCGGTGATATTATTATGGTGATAAATGATATAGCTGAACAGACGAACCTTCTAGCCCTTAATGCTGCTATTGAGGCAGCAAGGGCAGGAGATCAGGGCAGGGGATTTGCCGTTGTAGCGGATGAAGTTAGAAAGCTTGCGGAGAAGACCAGCAAGGCCACGGGCGAAATATCCGGAATGATAAAAATGATACAGCAGGATGCAGAGATGTCTGTCAAAAGCATGCATGACGGCAAGGCAAAGGCGGAGGAAGGCATGCTCATAGTGGAGAAGTCAAGAGATTCACTGGACAGGATCGTTAACGCGTCAGACCGCTGTCGTGAAATGGTGGACCTGATTGCGACCGCAACTGAAGAACAGTCCGCAACGATCGAAGAGGTATCAACTACAATGGATAATATAGCTGATGTTTCGAGAGCTTCCAAAGAAGCAGTCATCCAAATAAATAAATCGGCTGATGATCTTGCCTTGCTTACCTCTGACCTGAAAGGACTTGTTGACTGGTTCAGGATTGATGAGAATGCAGCTGTTAAGTCAGGTCCAGGGTTGGCAGGTAGCGTCAGTAGAAGAGTGTCCCGGTCGGTGGCTGATAAATCATTTTAATTCTGGCAATTATGATGAATACGAAATAACCCCACCCCCATTTTTATCGCATGAGTATTGTTGATAGCGATCTGCTTACACCTGCTATTGCGCAACTGTGAAGTCATCGTGGACCGGCATTCCGACTTACTATTTCAGCGAATACAGAGACATCAGGTTGATCATGTAGGTAAAGACAATTGCTATGGAGTCCCAGGCGAGGAACAGCCGTTTTCTTTCTGTTCTGTATGTGAGGCCGACAATGGCGATGGACGTCATGATGACAGCGCAAATGGCGGAAACAATATGGTTCGGATTAACAGAGGACAGGATAGCTCCGTCTGTATAAAAGATGTCATCGATGGCGAGTATGCAGATATTGAATATATTGCTCCCGAACAGGTTGCCGATTGCAAGATTAACAGCGTCCATTCTCAGGGCAGCGATGCAGACAACAACTTCAGGCAGGGAGGTAGACAGGGCGATGAATATATTGCCGACAAAGGTCTGCCCGAGTCCGGTCATTTTAGCAATGCCCTCACCTATTGTCGGCAGAAAAACGGCGGCAATAATGACAATTACTGCATTGCCCGCATAATGCAGGACTGCTGCCCTGGTCGTGATATCTCTATACCTTAATTCCTCAATTCTTTCCTGTATAAAAGCCTCAAGCTGTTTTTTCTCATAAAAGTATATCATCCGCATTGCTATAAGATAGACAATCGGGATCAACAGAGAGTATGGACCAATCCATCCGATTGTGAGCATTTGGTCCCCCACAAAAAGGCTGATGACTACAATACCCAGAAGGATAATTCCGAAACCCGCAGAAAGTACATGCCCGTAGTGCGCTGTTGTTGATATGGGCCCGGGGCGGTGCATGGCATCGAGCATAGCGAGGATAAGCATGTTGAACACGCAGCTGCCGAGGACATCACCGGCAGCAATGTCCGGCACGCCCGCGAACGTGACAGAGCTTATACCTGTCACAAGTTCCGGCAGTGATGTTACCGAGGCCATGAGCACAACGCCTATCCAGGTCCTTCCGAGCCCGGTCTTTTCAGCGATTATATCACCATACCTGGACAGCTTGGTGCCGGCATAGACGATAGCTGCTGTGCATATGATAAATCCGATCCAGAGAATCATAGATTTCAGAGATGATGTATGTCGTCTGTCGTCTCTTCTTCATGTTTCAGTTTTTTCTCAAGATATTCTCTGGCCAGGTCCCTGCCGCCAAGACCGAACGAAACGGCGAACGCAAGGACTATTCCTCCAAAGATAATCGCAAAGGCAATGACAACGGTCTCCTTGCCTATGCCGAGCTGCTCAAGTGCCATGGTCAGGGCAAGGGCAAAGACCGTAAATTTTACAAATCTGCTGATGAGCCCGGAAATCTGGATTCCCGCATTGACTGAGGCTATCAGGGCGGCCCTGCTCAAAAAATTACCCAGAAGATGTCCTATCAGCAGAATGAGTCCGGCAATGAACATGTTTGGTATATAAAGGAGGAAACTCTCAAGGAGCTTGTCAAATGTGGGCATCTGCAGAGCACTGAGGGAAATGCCTGCAAATATGAGCACAACAACCCACCCGATCAATCCTGACAGCAGGTCTGAAGCGGGCTCCTTGATACCGCCTTTTCTAAGCATTTCCACAACCCCGGACCTCTCTGATATCTTGTCGATATTGACGGCCCTGAATATATTGTGGAAAAGCTTTCTCAGGACAAAACCGGCTGCAAATCCAATTATCAGGATAACTATCGCAATAAAAAAATTCGGCAGAAACTCGATTATTTTTTGAAGGAACTTGTCCATAGGCTCTATCAGTAATCTCTCAAACATAATTATCAGTACCCCCTTTCCTGCAGACACGACAGTGTGCCTGACAGACGCATGTTTTTATATTTTTCTATTATTGCTATGTGCGAATATAATCCTGATATCATCATTTAATTTACTCCCAGTTTTCAATTAACATTGTTTTTTTATCTTCGAATGTTTTGCACAGCTGCTCTATCTTGTTTTCAACATCATCAGCGCTGCTTTCCCATGCGTCCATAACAAAAGACGCTGTCCGGCCTATATAGAGCGGGGTCAGGGACTTAAGAAGGTGCTCCTTGTTCATCACCTTTTTATGGGCAGCCAGCGCAAACGTATATATTATCTCGGCCCAAATCTCATCAGTGACCCTGAATTCTTCCTTCTTGAAATTCTGTGCCCTGTGAAGGAAGTCCGTTATCTCCTCAGGCATGAATGTGCTCCAGAGGGGTATGAGTTCCTTCACTCCGAGCCTGAACTTGTCAATCATCCTGTCGATATTGACCGATACCGGTTCGAGGCCGACCGCGTACTGAAAACCGAGGGACTGCAAAGGCTCCGAACCCTTCACCCTCTTCCACACCTCAGGATACGTCTCCATCAGGTCCAGGGTGGCGCTCACTACCTGATACAGCATTGCGCTAAGGTCAGCGCCGGGGTCCTTGGCGTCGTGGATCTTGGCCCCGAGAAACGACTGGCATACCTTGAAATCATTGGCTATGGCAGTTGTCGTCATCCATATGTCTATTCCGAACCTGGCCACATCAGACTCCCAGACGTCTTTGGTCAGATAGTAACGCGCGAGCCTGCCTGAGAAACCGAAGTCGCCTCCAATGGGCTGCCTCAGGCGTTTTCCGTATAGTGCCCTGGTCACCGGATAAACTATGCTGTTGGTGATGGTGCCGTCGTATTTATGCCTGTGATATAAAGGAGCGACATAATCGAAGTTACCCCCGATGATCGGCTTGATCAGCAGTTCTATCCACTCCGGTGTTATGCTTCTCAGGTCCGAATCCACGACAGCGCACGCCTGGGCGTTAAGGGAATCTGCAATCTCGAAAATGGTGCGGAAGGCGCTCCCCTTGCCTGGTATGCCGTTATACGGGGTCGCGAGCTTGAACACCTTTGAGACCCTGTGGTGCACCAGTATGGAGCCGTAATCATCGACTGTAGTATCATGGACCACGTCCGTTGTGCCGTCACTGGAGCCTCCGTCAGAGTTTATGAGCACGCATTTTTTATCGGGGAAATACTTGCCAAATCCTGCCTGGACTGCCCTGACAACGTGTCCAATCGTATTCGCGTTGTTATAACTCGGGATACCGACAATGATATCAGCCTCTTTGATCTCTTTTATCTTTTCCATTATTTCATCTCTCAATATGACGTTTTTCATATTCTCCTGTTTTCTCCTGGCTAACGCCCGAACACTGCTACTGTAATCCCTAAACCTCTTCAAGAAGCACAACCGGGAAGTCCCTGATAATTTCCTGGATGGGAAGGACCTGATTTTCGTCCCGGTCAACGGCAGTTACAGTCGTGCCGGTAAATATGTTCCTGTATTTATTGTCCTTTGCCTTAAATGGTAACACAATATTTGTATCTTGCCAAATGCCTCCGGCAAGGGGCAGGGTTTCAGCAGGGGCCAGCCTGGTAAAAAACCTCGGCGCAGCAACTATGACGGTCTGCTGCCCGTATCTCCGTGCAAAGCAGCAGATATTGTCTTTAAATGTCCCTTCAGCCTCAAGAAGCATATATTCACCTTCCTCAAAAAGCTTCCGGCGGTCCCTGCGGAAATTCAGGGTTTTGTATGTCAGATAGAGTTTTATCGCACCGCTCTCCCTGCCTTCGACCAGTTCCCTTGCCAGCAGGTGCAGCGGTACTCCGGCCTCCTTCCTTTTCAGCTCTTCAAGCATACGCACCCTTAAGGTATAATCAACACTCCCGCGGTTGTCCGGGTCAACAAGGGTGAAACTCCAGAGGTCTGTACCCTGATAAAAATCCGGTACCCCGGGTGAGGTCATCTTCAGCAATGTCTGCGACAGGGAATTGAACATCCCGTAGTGTGAGACCCTTTTCTGAAAAGGCAGGAAATCCTGCAGGAACTGGCTGCCGGGATATGTCTCCATAACCTTTTCTATGAACAGCATAAGGACTTCTTCATACCTCGTGTTCGGATTTATCCAGCTTGAATTGACCTTTGCCTCCCTCACTGCCTTAAGCATATAGTCTTTGATCCTTGTTTTAAAGAGTTCATAACTGGATTTATCCAGTAATTCCCCTTCAAATCCCCCCATGCCCCCCTTTTCTAAAGGGGGGGTATTAAGATTAACCGGCCATGCACCTACGAGGGTCTGGTAAAGGAGATACTCTTCATTACGGTCAGGCACTGCGAGTCCCTCAAACTTCATCTTTTTCTTTCTGTTTAACCGCTTCCAGCGTAAAAGGCAGTCTTTCCATTCACCCGGAATCTCTGAAAGCACGTTTAACCTTGCACGCACGTCTTCGCCCCTCTTGGCGTCATGTGTGGAGGTTGTGATAAGGGCATAAGGCCAGTTCTTTGTCCGTTCGATGTTCTGTCCGTGAAAGGTCTCGAGTGTTGTGCCTAACCTGTCCGGACTGCCACCGACCTCGTTCAGTGACACCAGGCGGTTGTAAACATAAAATGCCGTGTCCTCCGCCCCCTTGGCCATGACAGGGCCTGTCAGCTGCTGAAACCGCATGACAAAATCCAGCCACTCTTTCCTGTCTTCATCTGTGCAGCAGTCGTGAAAATTGAGCATCAGGACGTTTTTCAGGAATTCATAGATCGATTCACTGATAGCCGGGTTCTTTCTCTTTGCCTTTGACACCGCGTATTCTATATATTTCCTGTCCCGGTCATTTACACCGTGCTGGCTGGTATAGGTCCTGTATACAGGAAAAAATGCTATGACCTCGACTATGGCGCTCCTGAGACTGTAAAGGGTGAAGTCCCTCGTATGCCTGTTCCTCTCAGAGATGATGTTAAGATAATGGGCAAGGGTCGTGATCTCGCTGGCCATCGCAACATACATGATGAGTTTTTTCTTTTCATAAACAATGTCAGAATAACTGGATTTAGACCTGATGAATTTTGAGTAGATGTCGTCAAACGCCTTTGCATTGGCAGTATCGATAAATATGCCGTTCAGCAAATTCAGGAACACATATCCCGTAGTGCTGAAGATGGGCCAGTCCTCCGGCATCCTCTCTCCTTTTATCAGTATCTTTTCCCCGACAATATAAAAAGGCTTGAACTGAGGGACGGCATTTACCAGATCAACATACTTCTGCAGCAGTCCGGCGTCCGTGGCAGACGGGGCGGCATCGGAAGATATTTCCGGAGAAGGGTCCATATGAGAATGAATATAGCACTCCCTCTGAAGGTGCCTGAAGTATTCGACGGGATTATAAAGTCCGTCCGGATGGTCTACGCGAAGACCTGTGACATGGCCCTTCCGCACGAGTTCCATTACCAGCCTGTGCGTCCTGCTGAACACCTCTTCTTTTTCCATCCTTATCGCGGCAAGTTCATTTATATCAAAAAACCTCCTGTAGTTGATTTCTTCAGCTGCGACCCTCCAGTATGACAGCCTGTAAACCTGTGTGCTCAGCAGGTTGTCCAGGAGGTCGAAGCTCTCCTGATTTCCGATAGTCCCGTTGAATCTCTTTACATTATTGTCGATGAAGGCCCTTATCTCCGGGCTTTCGTTATAGAGGACCCATATGCGTTTCTTTACGATTTCCTTTTCCCTGTTGCGCTCCCTTATCTTCTCGGGGTCCCTTTCTGTGTAGCATGGTAAGTGATCAAGGGCAGTAATGATGCTTAAAAGTTCGATTACATGAGGATTGTCTATGCCTGATGAGTCTTCTAGAGTCTTAACATCATGCCTGAGAATATGAATATATGTGACCGGACGCACCGGCAGCACATGTTCATAGTAGTGGATTGAAAAGGCGCCTTCGTGAAAGTGTAATTTCAGTTCCCCGTTTTCGAGCACTGTCCCGTACTGGTCTCCCAGCATAGGCAGCAACAGCCTGTCCTTCAATTCCCTCTTGACCGGGTCCCAGTCTATGTCGAACATTTCCGCATAGTCGGAACTCATCCCGTTTTCGAGCAGGTCCATCCAGAACGGATTCTGGCTGCCGATGCCCATATGATTAGGAACTATATCAAGCATCTGCCCCATCCCTCTGTTCCTCAGCTCCTTCATAAGGTCTTCGTATTCTTGCATTGTGCCCACTTCAGGATTAAGGACATTATGATCAACGATGTCGTATCCATGAAGGCTGCCCTTCTTCGCGCCAAGGTATGGTGAAGAATAGATGTCGCTTATGCCGAGTTCATAAAGATACCGGACAATGTCCCTCGCATCAGTGAACCTGAAATCCCTGCTGAACTGCACCCTATATGTGGAAACAGGTATCCTTGCCATGTTTTTTTCTTTCTCCATGCTGTCCATTATATATCCTCCAGGACTGCATTGATATCGAAGTACAGCATTTCGCCGATATACTTGAAAATGCTCCGCCACTGCACTGCATCCGCTTCCCCTTTATCTGCCCTGGCACTGAATTCCGGATATACTGTTTTTGCCATCCGGTAGTAGTAATTCTGCACCTGCCAGTAGTTGATCTCAACAGGAAGTAACCTGATAACCTCGAGTATCTTTCTCACCTCTGTCATAAGTCCGATATTGCCGGGGTCATCCTGAAGTGTCTTCATAATGATCTCAAGCCGGTGCCTGACAGCAAACTCTATATCTACTGAATCAAGGGGGAAGTTCCACCGCTTCATATCACTCGCAAGTTCCTGAACACGGTCAACGTCAACCGTCTCACCGAGAAACATTTCTCCGATATCGAAATTAAGTGTAAATCCCGCTGCTGCTCTGAACTCCTTGGGCACAGGCATGCCTGTATCATGGAAAAAACCCATCAGGAGCCTGTTGCTGTTATACATGTTTCTGTAAGCTGCCCTGAAATCCTCAAGTGTCTGTCCCATAATCAGCTTGAGTATCTTGCGCTGTTTGTCCCTGAAGAGGTGGGCAAGGGAATAATTGTTCATGCCGAAATGCTTGTCCATGAGCCTTATGATGTCTGCGAATGCACCCTGTTCAAATGCCCTTGTTATCTCGGCCTTCATGGAGCTGTAGGCCTGATCTCCGATAAAGGTCCTCACCCCGCCGTTCAGGGCATGATCGCCCATATGAATGACGCAGAAGGAGATTACCTCCGAATCACGGGTGATCTTTGAAATGACCGAGATCCTGCCGATTGCAAGGGTTGTCCTGCCTGATTCGATACGGTTGTAGTCCTCTATTGATACCTGATAGCTGAAGATATCGGGCTTCTCCATATAATCGGTGAAGAGAGAACTCACGGCAAAGTGGGCCCCGACTTTTTTCAGGTCGATCATCGCCGGCTTGACGAATTTATCGTATATGCGGGCACCGTCGCCATGTTCAGGCATATTGCTTATCGCGCGTCCCAGCCTTACCTTGAACTGGTCCTCGATCCTGACCTTAAGGATGTTTTCGCACAGCTGTATCGCCCTTCCTGCGTACTGCATTATCTGTACTGTTTCGAGTCCGGAGAGTTCGTCAAAGAACCATCCGCAGCTGGTGTACATAAGCATGGCATGTCTCTGCATTTCAAGCAGCTTAAGCGCGGTCACCCTTTCTTCCCTGCTGAGCTGTTTTCGTGAGTGCTTTTTAAAGAAACGGTCGATATTGTCCTGCGAGCGGTCAAGGACAACACTGATGTACTCGTCACGCGCCTGCCAGGGATTTTTCAGAAGGTCCTTTCCTGTGAACTCATACCTGACTGCTATCTGCTCCCTGAGCCAGTCGAGTGCTTCACGCAGAGGGAGTCTCCACTGCTGGTTCCAGTGTGAATATCCTCCGGAGTTGCACCCGCAGTCGGCTCTCCATCTCTCTATCCCGTGAACACAGCTCCATGAAGAACGCTCGAATATCTCTACCTCATGTGTCGGAGGGTGCTTCTCGAGATACTCGCCATAATTTGAGAGCCTGGCAAGGCCGTTGGATTCTATATAGTTAATTGCATGGGCGAGCGCCATGTCACCGAACCGGTGATGGTGGCCGTAAGATTCTCCATCAGTGGCTATTGACAGGACCTGGGGCCATTGCCTCAGGTCTGAAAATCCGCTCAGCAGCCTGTATGCGAAGTTTTCACCTCTGTTCAGCAGTTTCTCAAATGCAACAGCCTGTGAGATAGGACCGTCATAGAAAAAAAGAACGATCTTCCTTCCTGATGGCAGTCTGCATATATACGGCATGGAAGGATCTATGCGGGACCCTTTCACGTCCCGCCATTTGCCTGTGCCTGTCTTTCTTATGCGTGATGCCTGTCGCGGAGCGAGTATCGTATAGGTGATACTGTTCTCGGCAAGGACCTCCAGTGTCTCTATGTCGACGGCTGTTTCTGGAAGCCACATGCCCTCAGGGTCCCGCCCGAACCTGTATCTGAAGTCCTTTATCCCCCAGATGACCTGTGTGGTCTTGTCACGCCGGTTCGCAAGCGGCATTATGATATGATTATATGCCTGGGCGACTGCATTACCGTGGCCTGATCTCCATTGCATGCTCAGTTTGTCCGATTCTATAATTGCGCTGTAAACTTCCGGGGTATTGTTCTCCATCCAGGAGAGTACAGTCGGGCCGAAGTTGAAGCTGATCCTTGAGTAATTGCTTATGATGTCGACGATACGCATGTGGCCGTCAAGTATGCGCGTTGCTGCGTTAGGTGCATAACATTCGGCTGTTATACGCTCATTCCAGTCGTGATAAGGGTGGGCCGAGTCCTGTATTTCAACAGCCTCAAGCCAGGGGTTCTCCCTCGGGGGCTGGTAAAAATGCCCGTGGATGCAGAGGTGTCTTTCCATCAGGCGGTCACCTCTTTAAGAAACAGTGCAAAGCTTCGCGCCCTGACAGTCGTGCTTTCCCCGTGGCCCAGCCTGTCCGGAAGGGTCGGACCAGGGCCTTCCCATAAGGTATCCGAGGAATCTATGGTCTTCTTCCATTGTCCCGCAGGCAGTCCGGCTTTCATTCTGACATCTTCCGTATTGAAATTAAACATGATAAAGGCATGGCTCTCACCATTCCAGCGTCTCAGCGTCATTGTCATGGCCTCTTCAGAAAACTGCACTTCAAGGTCCCTCTTGCTCAGATGAGAGAGAGATTGGGTTTCCCGTCTTAATCTGATGAGCTGTCTGTAAAGCTCCAGCATGGTCCTGTGCTTCCCGCTTTCATGTTTGTCCCAGTTTAACTTTGACTCCATGAAGGTCTTTATGCTCTGAGGGTCAGGAGGCTCGGCTGTCCAGGTGAAGCGGTCAAATTCCTCACTCCGTCCTTTACGAACAGCCTCTACAAGCGCGGGGTCTGAGTGGCTTATGAAATAAAGAAACGGCGCATCCTCAGCGTATTCCTCTCCCATAAAAAGAAGAGGAATGAATGGAGAGAGAAGGACGGTCCCTGCTGCAAGTTTTAATGATTCAAATGTTACTATTGCCGACAGCCTTTCCCCGAGCATCCTGTTGCCGACCTGGTCATGGTTTTGTGAGAATACAGTGAACTGCTCTGCAGGTCTGTCAGCGGATGGATTCCCCTGGTTTCTTTTCCTGTATTCAGAGTACTGGCCCGAATAGGCAAACCCGTTCCTTATTGATGCAGCGAGCTGATCCATCTTCCCGAAGTCAATATAGTACCCGTCTTTCTCTCCGGTCAGAAGGGTATGGATGCAGTGATGGAAATCATCACACCACTGCGCGTCAAGTCCGTAGCCGCCTGATCGTGCCGGGCTGATGACCCGTGAATCGTTCAGGTCGCTCTCTGCGATAAGATAGAACTTTCTTCCGGCATGAGCAGAGAATTCACCGGTCCTCTCCGCAAGTTCAAGGAGAAAGGGGTGCGCGCTCATGTCCGTGATACCATGTATCGCGTCAAGACGCAGTGCATCGATATGGTAATTGCCAAACCAGTGCAGGGCATTTTCAATGAAATAATTTCTCACCTCATTGCTGTGTGCATCATCATAATTTATGGCTTCACCCCAGGGGGTCCTGTATTTTGAAGTGAAATAAGGACCGTAGTCCCAAAGGTAGTTGCCTTCAGGTCCGAGGTGGTTGTATACGACGTCGAGTATCACACTGATCCCCTTTTTATGGCATTCGTTTACCAGGCGCTTCAGCCCCTCGGGCCCTCCGTATGAATGCTGTACTGCAAAGGGGTATGTGCCGTCATATCCCCAGTTGCGCTCCCCGGGGAACTGTGCTACCGGCATTATCTCAATCGCGTTTATTCCCAGTTCGTAAAGTCCGTCCAGACGTGGTATGACAGCGTCAAAGGTCCCTTCAGTGGTGAAGGCCCCCACATGGAGTTCATACATTATCATTGTACTCAAAGGCAGGCCTGCCCACTTCCGGTCTTCCCATTTAAAAGCCCCGTGGTCAATTATGCCGGAAGGTCCATGGACGCCTTCAGGCTGAAACTGAGATGCAGGGTCAGGCCTGTCCAGTTCCCCGTTAAGCCTGTAAAAATACCGCATCCCGGGCGTTACATTATTCAGCTCCGTCTTCCAGTATCCGGTCCCGTTATTTTCCATGGGATAGACATTCTGAACAGGTGAAACGACCTTCAGTTCGACCTTTTTGAGAAAGGGTGCCCAAACCGTAAATGTACACATGCCGCTCCTGTAGACAGCCCCTATGGTCATTTCCCGCCCCTGATATATTTAAAGAACACAATTCCCAGAGGCGGGAGGGTGATAGAGATCGAATTATACCTGCCGTGGCAGGGGACCGGAGTGGAATTAACACCACCTGTATTGCCGTGACCGCTCCCTCCGTATTCTACTGCGTCACTGTTGAGTGCCTCCTTCCAGAACCCTGCTTCAGGCACGCCTACGCGGTAATTGTATCGCGGTACCGGGGTCAGGTTACAGACTGCAAGTATCATGCTGTCGTGCTGTCTGCCCTTTCTGAGGAAACTCACAATGCTCTGCTCCCAGTCGCTCACATCCACCCACTCAAACCCCTCGCTGCTGAAATCAAGCTCAAACAGGGCAGGCTCCTGCCTGTAAAAGTGGTTAAGGTCCCCTACCCAGAGGCGCAATGCGCTGTGCTCAGGTAATTCCAGCGCATGCCAGCCGAGGCTCTCCTCATGATACCACTCCTTCCACTGGCCGAACTCCCCTCCCATGAACATAAGTTTTTTGCCGGGATGGGCAAACATGTAACCGAAGAGCTGTCTCAGGTTGGCGCGCTTCTGCCATTCGTCTCCCGGCATCTTGTTTATAAGGGATCCTTTTCCGTAAACGACCTCATCATGAGAAAGCGAAAGCACGAAATTTTCACAAAAGGCGTACCAGATGCTGAAGGTCAGCTGTTCGTGATGGTATTTCCTGAATACAGGGTCATTAGAAAAATATTTAAGTGTGTCATGCATCCAGCCCATGTTCCATTTCATACCGAACCCCAGTCCCCCGAGATATGATGGGCGCGATACCATCGGCCATGCAGTTGATTCCTCTGCTATGGATTGCACGTCCGGATAGTTCTCATAAATGGCCTCGTTCAGTTTCCTGAGGAAATTTACGGCCTCTATATTTTCCCTCCCCCCGTATTCGTTGGGTATCCACTCTCCGTTGCTGCGTGCATAATCGAGATAAAGCATGGAGGCCACAGCGTCGACCCTGATGCCGTCCGCATGGTATTTATCAAGCCAGAACAGTGCGCTGCTGGTGAGGAAATTCCTCACCTCGTGTCTGCCGTAATTGAATATGTAGCTGTTCCATTCAGGATGAAACCCCTGCTTCGGGTCTGAGTGTGAGTACAGATGGGTGCCGTCATAATAGACCAGTCCGTGCTCATCGTCAGGGAAGTGGGAAGGGACCCAGTCGAGGATTATCCCGATCCTGTTCTGGTGCAGATGGTCAATGAGATACATAAAGTCCTGAGGAGAACCGTACCTGCTTGTTGGAGCAAAATATCCGGTTGTCTGGTACCCCCATGAACCGTAAAACGGGTGCTCCATCACGGGCATGAATTCCACGTGTGTAAACCCCGACTCATTAACATATGCTGTGAGGTAGCGGGCCATTTCCCGGTATGTGAGAGGACGGTCGCCTTCCTCCGGCACCCTCCTCCATGAGCCGAGATGTACTTCATATATCGACATCGGGGAGTCGAGGGAATTGGCCTTGTGCCTGTTTTTCATCCATTCAGCGTCGTTCCACACGTAATGAAGGTCCATAACTACTGATGCTGTCCTGGGGGGCGCCTCCCAGGAAAAAGCGAATGGATCGCCTTTTTCAGCTGCATAACCCAGATTATGAGAGACGACATAGTATTTGTACACAGTCCCGTTTCCAAGCCCGGGCACAAACCCCTCCCATATCCCTGAGCCGTCCCATCTTACCATAAGCGGATGTGACTTCCTGTCCCAATTGTTAAAGTCCCCGACAACAGAGACCTCCTTTGCATTCGGGGCCCATACCGCGAAATGCACCCCCTGCACCCTGTCTACTGTCATAAGATGAGAACCGAGCTTTTCATATAGCCTGTGGTGGCTCCCTTCCCGGAACAGGTATATGTCATGGTCTGTGAGAGGACTTGCACTTAATACATGTCCTTTAACTGTGTTGTTCATATTGTTTCTGTCTGCCACGTCTGCACCTCCTTCTTATTCAAAACTTTTCAGAATGTTCCTTATGCCCCTTGCAGGAATGACCACCCAGTCCGGCCGGTTGTTGAGCTCGTATCCAAGCTCATAGACCGCTTTCTGCAGGAGAAAGGCATTCAGCATTATCTCGAGTTCGTCCCGTTCCTTTGGTATGAATACCGCGTCTCCCGCCTCCTTCAGGTAAGAGCGGAGGAACGTCCCGCTGACATAGCAGTACCACAGGTCAGCCCACAGTTCAAGCACCGGGATGTCCTCTGTGCGGACCGATTCACGCTTCAGTATGGCGCTGTATGCTGCATAATGAAAGGACCGTATCATGCCTGCGATGTCCCTTACAGGCGACCTCTTGAGTTTCCTTTCGCTCAGAGGCCGGGCCGGTTCTCCCTCAAAATCAATGATGATGAAATCATTTCCTGTAAACAGCACCTGTCCGAGATGGTAATCACCATGATACCGTATTTTTGTGGCCGAGAGTTTTTTCTTAAGTATCTTTTTGAATGCGTCAAGGACCGTTTGCTCGGAAGTGAGCAGCTCTGATATTTCATCTTTCACAGATCCTGACATTTTTTTCATGTTCTCCCGTGCAAGCTGCATGGTCTTGATCGTGAGTGTCCTCATGGACTGGTAGATGGACCTCTGGTAAAGCATCGAGAATGGTTCGGGTGCAAAGTCCGGGTCTTCAGGACGTGATGCAAGCGCTTCATGCATTTCGGCAGTCCTTTTGCCCAGCAGTGACACCATCTCCAGATAGTAACTGCCGATAAGCTCACTGACCTCCGGAGGTAAATCATCCGAGCGGGTATCGCAGAATAAAGGAGGTGTCTCGATGTCCTTGTGCTCCGTCTTTGCAGACAGGACATTCTCGTAATACTGCATGACTGCGTCGGAGGTCAAAGTCCAGCAGTCGCCCTGATTAGGGACAAACCCCTGCAGGTGCCCCAAAGTCACGGGCCTGGCGCCGCGCTTTCTGTACTCAATTACACCGGCAAAGGGCGGTATCCCTTTGAACCCGGTCTTCTCTGTCAGGAACCTCATTATCTCAACATCCGGGTTAATGCCTTCCTCAAGCTTTCTGTAGAGCTTAAGGAAAAATGTATTCTCATAAAGAAACGAAGTGTTGCTCTGCTCTGCCCTCAGCACATGAGAGGGAAGGGGATGTTTCCTGTCCCCGATAATGTTTTTGAAGAGCTTGCCCGGGAGTGCGTTTATCTCTCCATGCAGGCCCTTTGCGGTCCTTTTCCTCTCTATCATTCTGAGAAGGTATGCCTGAAAGTCTTCGTTATATATAGCGTCGTATATGATGCCGCTTTCACTCTCTGTCCTTACGCGGGCCACTATTATATGCGGCCTTTCCTCTATGATCTTTTCAGCAGCCTCTCCTGATACAAAAGAGACGGGAAGGGTATACTGTTCTGACGGGCCGTCAGCGTAGCTCACTTCAAGAAAGAGCAGCCTGGCGACCTCGATGTGATTTCCGACTGCAATGTTTTCTGATATGCGCACCTTCTGTATCTTCCGCGCCTTTCCTCCAAACCATCTGCAGCCTGATATGAATTCGGGCAGGAGTTCCTTTTCGATCCTGGCCTTTGTCTTGTCAGTGAATACATTTTCCCATTTGCCCTTTACGCTGAGTTCAGGGACAACTGTCATGAAATCACTCATGGATATGGTGTCTACGTCCTGCTTCAGCGAGAACCAGTAGTAATCGTAAAAACCGGGGGTAAGGACATAAGGAGTTTCACGTATCACAGGGAAACGGCTCTGGCCGAAGAGCTCCTCAGGGACAAAACCTGCATATTCCGAAAGGTCCAGTTCCACCACCTGCGAAAACCTCGACAGGTTGATCACGACCAGTATTATCTCGTTGTTATATTCACGGACAAAAGAGAGCACTTTAGGATTGTCCGAGGCGATGAACTTGATGGTCCCGCGGCCAAAGGCCTTGAACCTCTTGCGCATTGCTATAACGCGCTTCATCCACCAGAGCAGGGAAGAGGGGTTTGCCTGCTGGTTTTCGACGTTCATCGCCTCGTAATGATACTCCGGGTCGATGATGACCGGCAGATAAAGTTTCTGCGGGTTTGCCCTCGAAAACCCGGCGTTTCTGTCAGAGCTCCACTGCATAGGGGTCCTGACTCCGTTTCTGTCACCGAGGTAATAGTTGTCGCCCATCCCTATCTCATCTCCGTAATATATGACTGGTGTCCCGGGCAGGGAAAAGAGCATGATGTTCAGAAGCTCCATGCGGCGTCTGTTATTGCCTACCAGAGGGGCGAGCCTGCGGCGTATGCCGAGATTGATCCTCGCCTTCGGATCACGCGCATATACCTTGTACATATAGTCCCTCTCTTCGTCGGTCACCATTTCGAGGGTAAGTTCATCATGGTTTCTCAGAAACATCGCCCACTGACAGGAGACGGGGATGTCCGGGGTCTGGCCCAGTATGTCGACGATCGGGAAACGGTCTTCCATCTGGAGAGCCATGAATATCCTCGGCATGACCGGAAAGTGGAAGGCCATATGGCATTCCTTCCCGCCGCCAAAGTATTCGGCCGCGTCTTCAGGCCATTGATTCGCCTCAGCAAGGAGCATCCTGTTCTTGTATTTGCTGTCTATATGTGTCCTCAGTTTTCTGAGCACATCATGAGTCTCCCGGAGGTTTTCGCAATTGGTCCCTTCTCTTTCAAACAGATAGGGGACTGCGTCAAGCCTCAGGCCGTCAACACCCATTTCGAGCCAGAAATCAAGAATATGGTGCATCGCCTTAAGCACCTGGGGATTGTCAAAGTTCAGGTCAGGCTGGTGTGAATAAAAGCGGTGCCAGTAATAACTCTTTGCAACAGGGTCCCAGGCCCAGTTGGACGGCTCGAAGTCAAGGAATATTATACGCGCGTCCGTATACTTGTCAGGGGTGTCGCTCCATACATAAAAGTCCCTTGCAGGAGACCCCTTCTTTGCCTGCCGGGCCTTCTGAAACCAGGGATGCTGGTCCGAGGTGTGGTTGAGTACGAGCTCGGTGATGACCTTCATGCCCCTGCGGTGCGCCTCTTTCATAAACGCCCTGAAGTCCCTCACTGTCCCGTAGTCCGGATTTATGCTCATATAGTCCGCGATGTCATAACCGTCATCACGCAGCGGAGACGGATAGAAAGGGAGCAGCCATATGGCTGTTACTCCGAGGTCCTCGAAGTAATCGAGTTTCTTTATCAGGCCGCGGAAATCCCCTATACCGTCTTCGTTACTGTCAAAGAAGGTCTTGACATGAAGCTGGTATATGACCGCGTCCTTATACCAGCGTTGATTATCATCTGATATATTATGTCGTGCTGACAACTTAACACCTCCTTACTTGGAAAAATGCATTAGTCTCTTAGCAAATAACTTCTGTACAAAATGAAAGGAGTAATAAACCACAGAGGCGCTGAGGCACCGAGGGGGACTAAGTATATTTGTAATAATAACATCTTGAAAATTTCTCCTCCGTGTCTCTGTGTCTCCGTGGTTGTCGTTCTCAGGACCCGGCTTTGCCGGGTCAGAGCATTACATAAAATAGTCAAAGTCCGACTCCCTCTTCAGCCTCCTGCGAAGCATGAATATGCTGCCGGGCAGCACCTGGGGATTCAGTTCAACAAAGTTCTTTTCACCATGCCAGATGAACTTGTCGTCACCCAGCAGGTCATGTACAAGATACGGCTGGGAAGGGTCTATGCCGAGCTCTTTTATCGGCACATGCACCCACCCTGACTGCGTATGATACGGATCAAGGTTGACTGCAACGAGTATGATACTGGAGAGGTCCTTTGTCACCTTCCCGTAAAAAAGGATGAAGTTGTTCTCGGATTCATAGAATGTAAGGTTCCAGGGCGACTGCAGCGCAGGGTTTTCCCTCCTTATCTGGTTTATCCTTGCGATAAGGTCTTTGAGGTTTCCGGGACTGTCCCAGTCCCAGTGCCTTACCTCGTACTTTTCTGAATGCAGGTACTCTTCCCTGGCCTGTATAGCATCGCTTGAGCAAAGCTCGAAGACCGGTCCGTATATCCCGTAATTAGGTGAAAGAGTTGCAGCCAGTATCAGCCTTATAATATGTACCGGTCTCCCTCCGTACTGCAGGTGCTCAGGGAGTATATCAGGTGTGTTAGGCCAGAAATTGGGCCTGAAGTACTCTCTCACATCAGTATTGAAAAGCTCCGTTATATAATCCATGAACTCGCCCTTCGTGTTTCTCCATGTGAAATACGTATAGGATTGAGTAAACCCGATCCTGGCCAGCTCGTACATGACCTTTGGCCGGGTAAAGGCCTCTGCAAGGAATATTACTTCCGGATGGTCTTTTTTAATGCCTGTGATGAGCCACTCCCAGAACGGAAAGGGTTTTGTATGCGGATTGTCGACCCTGAAAATGCGGACCCCCCTGTCTATCCAGAACTGCACAACGCTCCTCAGTTCCTCCCAGAGTTCCTTCCATTGGTCTGTTTCGAAATTCAGGGGGAAAATGTCCTGGTATTTCTTCGGCGGGTTCTCCGCGTACTGTATTGTGCCGTCAGGCCGCAGCGTAAACCATTCAGGATGCTCTTTCACATACGGGTGGTCCGGGGAGCACTGAAAGGCGAGGTCCATGGCGATATCAATGCCGAGATCCCTTGCCTTAAAAACAAGCCGCTCAAAATCTTCTATTGTGCCGAGCTGCGGGTGTATGCTCTTGTGCCCGCCTTCTGCTGAGCCTATTGCCCAGGGGCTTCCCACGTCATCAGGTTCAGCCTTAGGCGAATTGTTCTTCCCTTTCCTGTCCGTTACTCCGATAGGGTGTACCGGCGGCAGATAGAAGACATCAAAGCCCATCCGTGCTATCTCCGGCAGCAGCGCCTCGCAGTCCCTGAATGTACCGTGCCTTCCGGGTTCAGGAGAGCAGGACCTCGGGAACCGCTCATACCAAGAACTGAAGCCGCCTTTTCTGACGTCGACTGTAACTTCAAGCTCCCTGACATACAATGAAGCAAGTTCAATCTGCGGATATCGGGCCATAAGCACGCCCAGTTCATTTCCGAGTGCTACGGACGCAGAGGCATCTGTTACAGGTGTCTTCTCAAGGATATTTATTATTGCAGCAAGTCTCTTTTTGTCTTCACCCGATGCAGTGTTTAATGCTTTTCTGATGAATCCTGATCCTACCAGCAAAGGCACCCGCAGGTCCTGGCCGGCATCCACTCTTTTTTTCAGGTCTTTCTGCCAAGTTGTGAAATGATCGATCCATGCACGGACTGTATAATAATATTTTCCTGCCTGTTCAACGGTAAACTCCCCATGCCAGCTGTCATTGCTGATAAATTTCATGGGCGATTCCTTCCACCCGCTCTCTGAGTCGCGTCTATACAGCAGAGAGGCGGATATAGAATCGTGCCCGTCAGTGAATATGTCGGCTGTTACTGTTACTGCTTCCCCGACTACTCTCTTGACGGGATATCTGCCCCCGTCAATCTCGGGCTTCACGTTCTCGATAACGACCCTTTTTCTACCGTCATTCATAATGTCACCTGTATTTGCATTAAATTGTATCATGTTATTTTCATGTTGCATAACCGGGATACCGGCGCATGCCATAGATATGATGTTTATAAAAGTGATGCGATGATATCCCGTGGCCTGCCACTGGGCGATTCACTAAAAATGAAGGACGTTCAGACCTTCTTTTTCAGCAGCTGCATTCAGCCCCTCATCAGCTGAAGAGAAGAACAACGAAAGGCCCGGATGATCTCTCTGTATCAGCTTTGCAGCAGACAGATGTATTGCGTGAAAGCGCTTCAATCCGTATTTCTTGACGAGACGTCCGGTCTCGATCTCGTCAAAATCTGTAGAAGCAAAACGCGGCCAGTCTCCTGTGAATGCAGTCATAAGCGTACTATAGTTTTCCTTTGATATATCGTTTTTTCTGAATCTGTTTTCGAGGGCGGATATCATCTCTGTATAAGCCACCCTGCATGTCGCGACGACCTCGGCAGCCTTGACCCAGCTGCGCAGCACTGAGGAATGTTTTTCCTCCGTGTACAACTTTACAATGCTGCTTGTGCCGAGATACAGGATCAAACCCTCTCCTCAAGGACCGTGACTGACAGCGGCTTCCCTTTCATTTTTATTCCCTGCACACCTTCAGGCTTTCGGCCTGACCATTTAGCCACACCGGAGCTGACGAGCTGCAATATTCTCTTCCTTTCAGGTGAAACAGGGACTATGACTGCCACTTCCTCCCCGCGGTCGGTAATGACTATGTCGGCACCCTCACGGACCAATGTCACGTAACTGCTCAGCTTGGCCTTGAGCTCCCGGATTCCGACAGTGTTTTGCCTCTCGTCATCTTTCATGATGGTTACAATAATAACAAAATGTAGTCACAAAGTCAAGCCAAAGAAACTACAACGAATTGACTCAAGTAAAATGTTACCGTAAGGAAACCTGAAAGGGTATCGTTGACTCATAATGCATGTTACCGAAAAAACATGCAGCTAAAAGGAGAGCAATATGAGTTCACG
>QZIL01000005.1 GCA_003599025.1 Nitrospiraceae bacterium
TCATGGACTGACAATTCAAACGATGAAACGGGGTTCAGGATAGAGAGATGTTCAGGGTCGGGCTGCGCGGATTTCACGGAGATTGCGACAGTGGGCAGTGGTGTTGCTTCTTATAATGATACAGGGCTCGGTTCAATGCTGACTTTTAATTACCGTGTGAGGGCATACAAAACCGCATCATGTGCCTGGAACTCGCAGTACAGCAATGAATCAGAGGCAGAGACCACAGTGTCTCCACCGGGCGGCCTCGGCACCAATGCTTCAGCAGGTACAGAGTGCAGTGATATCCGGATGTCTGACAGTGACGGCAGCTCTTTAATCGACTTCTGGCTTGACTCAGGATGTAATTCAACGTCTACGCGCCTTTGGGTAGAGGTGCCCTCAATTCCCAATGGGAACAAAACAATATACTACTATTACGACAGTCCCGGGGCCGCATCCGTCAGCAGCGGTGAAAATACATTTGAGTTCTTTGACGATTTCCGTGGCACAACGATTAATCCGGCAAAGTGGATAGAGATAGACCCCAATGGCTCGATTGCGCAGAATGATGACCTTATTTTAAATGATGTAAGCGATGCATGGGACAAGGCCCTTATATCACAGCAGACATTCAACAGGGCTGCCGACAAGAAGATATATGTGAAACTTAAAATTGCCCCTGACACCGCCGGTAACAATCATTTTATGGCTGGATGGGAATCTAATCAGACATCGAATCCGAGCTATAATCAGCTGGTATACGGCTTTTACTGGAATAACTATACTCTGGGTGCGTACGAATATGGTAACAACAGGGGAGATATGGGGTCATATTCAGCAAATACGGAATACGAGATGAAGGTCGAGCTCAAGTCGGCCGGAGCAAAGTATTATATTAAAGGCGGTGCGTTCAGTGACTGGTCCATCAGGAAAGAGACATCGAATTATTCCGATGCCACAATGCGGGTGGCATTTACCCAGTATTCGCATCAGGCCAATATACATCTGATAACAGTTATGAAATATGCCGCAACAGAACCGGGCACAGCATCGGGTATTCCAGAATACGGTTCATATGTCTTTGGCGCTGATACTTTCAATGCGCGCGTGCCAGTGATCCTGTCAAACTCGGGGGCTGTTTTGAGCAATCATCAGGTTGCCCTGAATGTTGACACGACCACTCTCGTATATGACCGGATAGCCCTGACATGGTCCGACAATTCGGCTTCTGAGACCGAGTTCAGAATAGAACGGTGCGCGGGAGAAGGATGCAGTGACTTTGTCCAGATAGGCACGGTGGAGGCTGATATAACTTCATATACCGACAACACCGTGGATATAGCCACAACGTATTGCTACAGGATCAGGGCCGCAAAAGCAGCTGAATGGGTATCTAACCCGAGTGCCGTTTCATGTGCTGCCACGTCCAGCAGGAATGCGCCCACGCTGTTAAACGCAAATGCAATAAATGAGAATAGGGTCGACCTCTCATGGACTGACAACACATCGGATGAATCGGGGTTTAAGGTAGAGAGGTGCGCGGGCGCCGGTTGCAGCGATTTCTCAGAAATAGCTGTGTTGAATGCAAATTCAACTTCGTACTCAGACACATCGGCATGTAGTGCCACGGATTATAGCTATCGAGTAAAGGCATACAACGCTGGAGGCTGGTCGAGCGGGTACACGTCGGCATCGGTCACTACCCAATCGCCGGGCGTGCCGGGAACTTTTAATGCTTCCGGAGCCTCAGAAGTAATAATAAACCTTTCCTGGGATGATAACTCTGTCAATGAAACAGGTTTCAAAATAGAAAGGTGTGAAGGAGCAGGTTGCAGCAGTTTTGCAGAGATTGCGTCTGTAGGCAATAATGTAACCAGTCACAGTGATACGGACCTGACACCTTCAACAACATATGAATACAAAATAAAAGCGTACAGCTCTGCGACATGTCCATGGGAGACTGCATATGCAGCTGCTACAGGCAGTACTATGTCACCACCACCACCGACCGGGCTTTCCGCTTCTGCTCCGAATACGACACAAATAAACCTGACCTGGACTGATAATACAGACTCTGAGACAGGATTCAGGCTGCAGAGGTGTGAAGGGGCAGGATGTTCCGTGTTTGCCGATCTGACCACATTGGCGCCTAATGTAACAAATTATTCGGACACAAGTGTGTGCTATGGAACAACCTATCGATACCGGATAAGGGCCGAAAAGAATGACGGCCCTGTCTGGAATTCAGCCTGGAGTACCCCGGATGAAGCATCAACGTCTGCTATCAGTGCGCCATCACTGCTTACGGCCACACGTATAAATGAAGTGCAGATAAACCTGTCATGGACTGACAATTCAAGCGATGAGACAGGGTTCAAAATTGAACGCTGCGCAGGTGCAAGCTGCAGTGATTTTGCCCAGATAGCGACAGTGGGGAGCAACGTCACGACTTATAATAATACCGGTCTTACCTTTTCAACTTCGTACACATACAGGGTCCGGGCATACAAGACTGCCACATGCGGATGGGATACGGGTTACACCAATGAGTCTTCAGCGATCACAACTATTACCACTCCCGGTTCATTCACAGCAACTACAATCAACACTACACAGATCAACCTTTCATGGACAGACACCTCGGGGTCAGAGACGGGATTCAAGATCGAGAGGTGTGAAGGAGCAGGATGCAGCGGATTTTCGCAGATCACTGCGGTCGGGGCCAATGTGACGTCATATCAGGACATATCGGTCTGTGAGAATGTTACATATCGTTACCGTGTCAGGGCGTATAAAGACACGACCTGGGACAGCGGATACAGCAGTGAGGACCAGAAATCAACAAGCGCCAAATCAGCACCGACCGTGCTTACTGCGACACGCATATCTGAAGTGCAGATTAACCTCTCATGGACGGACAATTCAAACGATGAGACAGGCTTCAAGATTGAACGCTGCGCAGGTTCAGGCTGCAGTGATTTTGCCCAGATAGCGACAGTGGGGAACAACGTCACGACTTATAGTAATACCGGTCTTGCCTATTCGACTCTGTATACGTACAGGGTCAGGGCATACAAGACAGCCACCTGCGGCTGGGACACGGCTTATACAAATGAGTCTTCAGCAAGTACAACTATTTCGGCTCCGGGCGGGTTTACGGCAACACCCGTTAATACAACTCAGGCAAACCTTTCCTGGACAGACAGTGCATCGTCTGAGACAGGATTCAAGATTGAAAGATGTTCCGGCTCGGGGTGCAGTGATTTTACTCAAATTGCTACAACAGGGGCAAACACCACGAGCTACGCTGATACATCGGTCTGTAATACTACTGAATACAATTACCGAGTCAGGGCGTATAAATCCGGTGAATGGGATTCCGGATTCAGCAGTGAAGACCCGGCCCTGACAAATAGTCTGACTGCGCCATCGGGCCTGAGCGCATCAACAGTGTCATATACGCAGATCAATCTTTCGTGGAGTGATAATATGTCTGAAGAGACAGGGTTTAAGATCGAGAGATGCGCCGGCGCAGGTTGTAGTGACTTTAGCCAGATAGGCACTACAGGTGCAAATGTTGTATCTTACAGCGATACGACGGTCATTCCATCGACAAACTACTGCTATCGTGTCAGGACATACAAGACGGCTTCATGCGGGTGGGACAGCAGCTACAGCAATGAATCATGCGATGCTTCGCTGCCTGCAACCCCGACCAATCTTACGGCAACAGCGGTAAACGCCTTTAAGATAAGACTTGACTGGACTGATAATGCAGCTGACGAAGACGGCTATGAGATAGAGGTCAAGATATGGAATGGTCAATTTATGAAGATCAGGCAAGTAGCATCGGACTCGGCAACTTATACGGACACGGAAAGCCTCGAGCCTTCAAAGCAATATACATACCGCATCAGGGCGATCAGGGGCACAGATTACTCACCTTACAGCAGTGAGGCCTCTGCTGCGGCATCAGCCTGGCAGGAGGGCGATGGAACATGTATTGAGTGATGAATTCAATATTAAATATTAATCGAACAGAGGAGGAATGAGATGAAGAAGAAAAAATATGTTGCACCCAAAAAAGCAGGAGAGGTTGTTGTTCATCCCTGCTGAGAATACAGTAGACTTGGAATATACGGAAAGGGACGAAATATCGTGAAAAAAAGTATTGTCCTGTTAATTGCTCTGATCATCATGTCTGTATGTCCTGTCTCTGCCGGCGAGTCAAAGACCGGCCGAATTACAGGGAAGGTGATGATGAAAGACGGGGGGCCTCTGACAGGGGGCATCGTCAATTTTTATAGTGAAACTTCAGGACCTCCTCCGTATCCGGAGAGGTACTGGAGGGTGCCTGATGTGATTGCAGACATTGATGAGGAGGGAAGGTTTTCAACTGATCTGGAGGAAGGCAATTATTATATTTGTGCATTGCTGCAGCTTTCAGGCGGTAATGTGGGGCCGCCTGAAGAGGGGGACTATTTTTTTATCGGTAAAGATAAGGATGGCAAACCCAGGATATATTCCTTAAAGAAGGGAGAGAGCAGGGATGTCGGTCTGCTGGGAGAGGCGGTCCCATTTCATGCAACTCCAGCGGGTGAGTTATCGGGTATTGAGGGAACAGTTATCAACACAGAAGGTAAACCGGTGAAAGGGACTATTGTCTTTGCGTTTGCAACACCTGAAATGGTCGGGCAGGCGCTATTTGTATCTAACAGGACAGGCACGGACGGCAAATATGACCTGAGAGTAGATGAAGGCGGGACATATTATTTGGTAGTAAGAGATATCTACGGAGGCGGACCACCTGAAGGCGGGGTGGTTATAAGCGGCCATAGCACCATTGTAGCCATCGTTAAAAAAGGCGAGTTGACAAAGGGGCTTGATATCAAGGTGCTCAGGACCCCTGAATAGCAGTATGAATACAGTAAAGTCCAGATTATCACTATCATTCATTTTTGCAATATTGTGTACTGTCAGCGGACTGGCTTACGGGGCTGAGTCCCTTCATAATGCTGCGGGAAAAGGAGATATGGAGCAAGTCAGACAACTGTTCTCGAAGGGGAGAAACATTAACCAGAAGGACAAAGATCACAATACACCGTTGCACAGTGCTGTTAAAGGAGGACATGCAGATGTTGTCCGGTACCTTGTTGAAAAAGGTGCGGTAGTGAATTCCATAAACAGAAAGGATGCAACACCTCTGCATGATGCTGCAGTGAAAGGTCATAACAACATTGCAGCTTATCTTATTCTTAACGAAGCTGACGTTTCTGCCGGAAACCATACAGGCAGTACTCCCTTGCATATTGCGGCTATAAATGGGCATGCAGACATCATCAGGCTGCTTCTGGATAACAAAGCGGATATAAATGTGCAAAATCATGAGGGCAATACCCCTCTCCATCTGGCAGCAGGCGGTGGAAAAAAGGCCGAGGTCAACCTGCTGATTTCCAGGGGGGCTGATACATCTTTAAGGAACAATAACGGCGAGACTCCATCAGATATAGCAAGAAGCAGTATAAAAAAGATAAAAAATATCGGGAAACAGGTCATCTTTGCTGCATCAGAGGACGATTACGAGGAAGTATTACAACTCCTGAGAATGAAATAGCTTTTTAGCTTTATCAGGTGGTTGAAGTAAAGATATTCAATTGCCCGGTATCATTTAACTGCAATCGCATTTCTGTCATCGTGTTGTTCATGATAATACACCGTTTGATTTCTCTTTGCCCTGCTGACGGGCAGCTGGATTACCACTTGAACTTATCTCCAAAGTGAGTGAAATCACACATTGGCGGGTTATTTTCAACATCCCTTTTCATCGTAAAAAATCGTAATTCCGAGGAGTTATGAGAGCACTGAAATCAGGTATATAATTTGCTTGATATGAACAAGGTGGGGTAATACCCTTAGTCTTAAATGAATAATTCATAGTTCATTTCATTAATAATCATCCAGGCAGTTATTAAGAAAAACGCATTCGATAGGATTCAGGAAACTGAAGGGAGCAGTGCATTTAAGTAATTACGAGTTGCGTGAGGGGACTTACGTAAAGCAGTAATGTATGCGTATCAATACAAAAACCGAGGGAATTGAAGTGGGTGTTTACGAAATAAAACGACTGCTATTCAAGGCCTGGATGATTGCCTGTGGCATCGTTCTTATATATGTTCAGAGCTATGCAATTGATTATCCGCATTTTGGCGCCAACAACATCGGATGTGATTCCTGTCATTTTGTCTACGGGGGCCAGCCTTCGTTATTGCCGCCATGGACTGAACATATTCCGCTGGATATCGACGATACGCAGTTCAATACTCTCTGCTGGAGCTGCCACAATGATATAGACGCACCGTATGTGAAGACTCACTCCAGCCTTCAGATCGACAATGGCTACGGAAACTGGTCCATTGAGTGCAGGGTCTGTCATAATCCACATTATCAGAGACAGTCAAAAAACTACGGAAGTGCAAGCTATCTGTATTCAGGCACTTCTACAGGATTGACTGTCACCACTATTGCGAAATCAGGGGCAAACTGGACCACTAACCAATATAAAGGGTATGTGGTTTATCCGAATACAGCCCAGGTTAATTATAACTACGGTATTATCAGCAATACGAGTGATACATTGACAGTAAAGGGGCCGATAGATTTATCAAAGGCAAGTGCCGGAAATACATTTGCAATCGTCTACGGAAACCTCATCAACAGCTCCATAACAACTCCCAACAGCGGGAGCAAGACAGTCAGGTTCTTTAATAATACTGGAACCAAATCATTTGCGGACGGTGACAGCACTTATGATGGAATTTGTGAGGTATGCCATACAGTTACGATTTATCACAGGAACAACCCTTCCGGGAATCATGCACATAATTCCGGTATGAGGTGCACGTCATGTCATCCGCATACGGATGGGTTCAAGGGATCGGGATGTGACGTATGCCACGGTTACCCCCCTATCGTGAATGAAGCAATCGGAGGGCCGCAGGGACTTGTAAACAATCCCGGGACGACCGGCTCAACATCTGCCGGAGCCCATGACAAGCATGTTAACGTCAAGTTCTATCCATGCGAGCTCTGTCATTACAACAGCTCAGGAACAGGCCCTTTGCATAATGACGGTCCCCCGCAGGACATCTCGATAGGTTTTTCTCTGTTCGGCGGGATATATCTCGGCGGCCTTTATGACGGACAGACAAAGGCAAATTATGACAGCAGCGAAGTGAATACTACAGTAATAAATATGGGCAGCATGACCTGCAGCAATATCTATTGTCACGGAGAACTTCCCAACGGCACTATATGGGGCGGCGGGAAAAACACAAGTCCCTCGTGGAACGGATCGGTAACATGTTCATCATGTCATGATTCAGGAGGTGCACTTAGTGATCTGGGGGGTAAGCACTCCAGACATACAGATTCTGGCAGGCATGGTTTTCATTGCGAGAAGTGCCATGATCAGACAGCGAGCGGCAGTGATACCATAAAAAACCAGGCATATCATGTCAACAATGTAAAAGACGTTGTGTTCTCGGCAGGCGGTGCATTCAATACCGGAACGAAATCCTGCGCGAGCACCTACTGCCATAGCAATGCGAGGGGAGGGGCGCCTAATGTCGCGGTTAAGTGGGGTGATACGTTTGCCATGCAATGCGACTCCTGCCATAACGGGAGGACAGGACTTGACACCCTCGAAATGGCGAGCAACGGGCATGACCGGCTTGTAAGCAGCAACTGGGTGAGGCATTACCCCTGCCACTACTGTCATGATGCAACGGTCAATACGTTGGGTAATATCAAGGACTACGCAAAACATGTGAATGAAAGCAAGGACGTTGTATTCAACTCGAAGTGGTACATCGCCGGGAATCCCCTGCCTTCTTATAATGCATCAAGCGGGGTCTGCAATAACATTTATTGTCACAGCGACGGGACAACAGTCGATCCTGAGGTCCGTCCTTTTGCGTGGACGCAGGGGCACACTAAATGCAACAGCTGCCACGGTCATCCTGTCAATGAATGCTCTGAGTGCCACGCCGATGGACGAACAACCTGGCCATCCGGAGATGAATGGAAGTCTGCAATGCCGATGTATGATAACACCGGGGTGGGTACAGAAAGGGCTAACGCGCATCTCCGGCATATGCTGACCGATTTTACCTGTGATAATTGTCATGCCAATACGATTATAAACGGGGCGTGTACTGCTCCGGGCTGCCATACAGACGGCATACCTCCTGGAAGCATGGATGAACCTAACCACATAAATCCTGTTTATCACGTAAACAAAATAAAGGACGTGTCTTTTAAAGGCGGGGGCACTTACAACCAGGTTGAAAAGCAGTGTTCAAATACAGCCTGTCACAACGGTTCGGACCCGCGATGGGGGGACTCTGTAGACAATCTGGTCATCTGTTATTCGTGCCACGGAACAACAGAAAATGACATCGATGATTTTGCAAATTTCAATGCCGTCCAGGCACGGATAAATCTTGATGAATGGGAAACCACAGGACATGGCAGACCTGCATCTGCCGGTAATTATGTTTCCGGTAATCCCCCTGCTAATTTCCCCGGGAACCCGTGCTGGTATTGTCATGATAATAAGATACTTCACAACGACGCAGCTAACCCTTTTAGGCTGAAAAAACACCTGCAGTTCGAAAGACGGTTCGAGAAGGAATGCATATATTGTCACATGGAAGGACTGGACAGTGAGTGCCTGGATTGCCACAATGACGCTGAATCACTGGCACCGCAGCTGGTTGAGATTACGGCCCCTCCTTTTTCAGAGGACCACAGCGGTTATGCCAACGGCCAGACATCCTGTATTGCAAGCTGTCATGACACGGACACAACCAGACATAAATCCGGGGCCGGTATCTGGACGCCGGACCAGAAAGCGGACATCCGGAACCAGTATGTCATGATGGGCGTATGTCTTGTCTGTCACGATGATGACAGCAATGACAAGTGCAGTTCGTGCCACACAGGCCCTCAATATCAGCTCGGCTATGATCCGGGGACCGGATTTATTTCTGCTTCAACATCAAAGGCCACTTCAACCCATTTCGGATACAAGCACTATGCCGCTTATGAAAACAACGGCGTCTGGAAGGGCGGCAAATTCTGCTGGGACTGTCACGACCCTCACGGTGACAAAAATATTTATATGATACAGGACAAGGTTGCGACCGAGACAGACGGCACCTTTGGCATACCGGTCACCAGAAGGTCGGTGAAGTTTACCAGGAAAATGACAGGACTCGATTATGTCAGGACCTCTGCGCCGTATGACGGTATATGCAATGTATGTCATGAAGAAGAGAGGCAGCATTACCGGTATGACTATGGAGACGGCCATAACACCGGCAGGATATGCACAAGCTGTCATGAGCACCGCTTCAGTGACAGCCACGCTTCAGGAAAGGCATGCAATACCTGTCATCTGAACAAGCCTATTCCAAGGCACAGCGGATTCGGCCTGCCGAGGGACTGTACGAAATGTCATAACGGTGTAATTTACGGCCGTATGGATATCATGGGACAGCTTCGCTCCAATTCCCATCATATCCAGGGGGTTGAGATCACAAACAGGCATTGCTACGCATGTCACTGGGAGGCGACCGATGTCGGACTGATAGACTTGGAGTATCACAGCGGATATAACTATCTGACTCATGAATCAGTCAGGGACATGCCGGTCGACCTGGTAATATGGGGACCAGGGGTGAGACCGACGGAATATGAGCCTGGTGTGACAGCCATTTCATTTGAGAAGAACAAAATCGGTACCGTTAATGAGCGTGCAGAAGTGGCAGAGGTCACGCAGATGTGCCTGGGCTGCCACAGCGACCAGAACAATGATGTATGGCCTTTTAATATTGTGGACCCTGACAATGGTGACTGCAAGACACCACGGCAGTACGCATGGGACAGGACGAGCATCGCGGCCCGTTATTCGCAGACAGGTACAACTCCGTGGGGTAAATATTCAGGGGTTGCAGATGCTGCGCCGAAAAACATCACCAAGGCATTCTCAGCGCACGGCAATGCGGTCGCCAACCAGGGAGGGTGGGACACATCTACCGGCGTTGACGGGACAATTCCAAACACTAGGGGCGGCAGCGAAAATGTCCAGTGCTATGACTGCCATAACTCTCACGGATCCAAGGCGCAGGGCATAACATCAAGCTACAGGACCTTCAACGGGACATACAACGGCGGGAACATGAAAGAGACACAGGCTGGAAAGGGTGGCTATCAAATGACCTATAAGCCGACAAAAAATACAAATACAAGTTCAGTAAATCCATACAGTGACGGCGCGGGCCTGTGCTTTGACTGCCATGAAACAGCATCAGCCGGTTCAAAGCCGTGGGGTTACAGCTCTACATACGGGGCCACCACGCCGATCATAGGGTATAAAGATACACTTAAGTTCGGAGAGGGCATAAACGGCTCTGACGTCCGCTTCCCGTACAGGGCCGGAAAGCCTGTGCTTGGTGGACATCTGAAGGCTTCATCGCCGCTCAAAGGCCTTGATGGTGTATCAGGTACAGGAGATGAGAACACTGGTGTGATAAACGGGCTGTGCACACCATGCCATGATCCGCACGGCGTGAGCCCGACACTCGGTAACAACCAGCAATACGCGGTGCCGCTCCTGAAAGGCACATGGATGACGTCACCATACAAGGAAGACTATCCCCTTGTGCAGAAAGGGTCAAAGAGCTACAGGAACCCGGCATTGAGCTGGACAAGCGACCGCCGTACCTTCGGAGGGCAGAGAATAAATGAGGACACCTCAGAGTTTGCCGGACTATGCCTGTCCTGCCACCCGAAAGAAAGCCTGACTGACGGGGTAAACAAAAATACTCCTTTTAAGACCCTTGACAGAATACATGAATCGGTCAAGGGATGGGGCAACAATGAGGAGCATTCATGGCCGTGCGCAAAGTGCCACCAGCCGCACAGTTCAGGACTGCCGAAACTGATGATGACCAACTGTCTCGACTACAAACATCAGGGCCTCGTGGCCTCGGGAGGCACATACGGGAGCTACGGGAACAACAGATTTCCGAGGAGCAGCAACACCTCATGGGTATGCCATGAGGCCGGCACAGCTAACGGAGGCAGCTGGACGGACCAGAAATGGAACAATGTGACGCCGTGGTAATAAGAAAGTTAAGAGCTATGAGTTACGAGTTAAGAGTTAAGAAAAAGAAAGAAGATAAGAAGTCAGGAAGATGGGAAGTTACGATCAACTTATTGTCCTTCCCGCTATTTGCAGCTGTTTTACTGTTTACTGTTCATTGTTCACTGTTCACGGCCGCTTTTGCCGCAGGCGGCGACATTATCTGGCAGTACCGGGATGCGCAGCCCGGAAAGCAGGAGGCGACAGCTGCAGCAGTGGACTCAGCGGGCAGCATGATCATAACCGGGCATACCGATGCTTCAGGCCTGAGATATTATTACACGGTTAAGTTGAAGGCTGACGGATCCGGTGTGTTATGGAGCAGGACTTATTCTGGTACAGGAAACGACGACCCTGCGACCGCAATAGCTGTTGATTCTGATGACAACGTAATTGTAACGGGATATATCTGGAACGGATCAAGCTTTGACTATCACACGATCAAATACAACGGCAGTGATGGCACAGTGATGTGGGAGCACACGTATAATGCAACAGTAAACGGCAACGACTATGCAACGTCCGTGGCTGTAGACAGCCTCAATAATGTATATGTGGGAGGCAATTCCCAGGGGAGCAACGGTGCGGATGATTTTACGATAGTTAAATACGGACCTAACGGGCCTAACCCTGACGGCACTCCTATATGGGTAAAGAGTTATAACGGCGCATCAAACAAACATGACAGGATTACATCTATAACTGCAGGGTCAAACGGCATCGCAGTTACAGGGACGTCACAGAACAGCACGCCCGACTTCGACGCACTGACCATCAAGATGGGATTTGACGGCAGTACCTTGTGGGAGAAGAGGAAATCGGTTTCTGGTGACGACAAGGGCATTGCAGTAAGAATGGACTTATCAGGCAATGTGATCATGACTGCAACGACATACAACGGGACCAACAAGGACATATATGTTGTAAAGTATGACGGCGCAACCGGGACAGTACTCTGGCAGGACACCAGAAACGGAGGATATAACGAGGAACCCGCTGACCTGTATGTTGATGCCTCAGGTGATGTATATATCACCGGATATGCTTTTATTCTTAGCGGAGTCAATAACATCTTTACAGCCAGGTACAGCAGTGCGGGTGTATTGCTATGGAGCCGCACGTACAACTCTTCAAACGGCAATAGCGACGTAGGGGTCCGCATCGTAGTCGATGAATCAGGTGACCTGTTTGTGGCAGGCGACTCTTATGACATAACAGCAGGCAATTACAACTTTATAACTCTCAAATACAAGAAAGATACGGGCACATTGCTATGGGTGCGAATCTATGACAGCCCTGTACACAAGAACGACAGGGCGGCCGGCCTTGGAATTAATTCTGTCGGCGAGGTTATGGTCGCGGCCTCATCAGACATCTGGACAGGCGGGGCAGAGGATTACGACTATTTTGCAATCAAATATGATCCGGGACTGCTCAATCCCCCTACAGATCTGACTGCGGTAACATTCTCCACAACTCAGATAAATCTTTCATGGAGTGATAATTCATCGACTGAAGACGGGTTCCGGATCGAGAGAAAGATCGGGGATTTTGGCACATATGCAGCAATAGCAGCGGTCGGCCCCGATGAATCATCTTATAATGATACAGGACTTACACCGGAAACCCAGTACTACTACAGGGTACAGGCATTTAACGCATCTGAAGGGGACTCATACTACAGCAATGAAACGTACGCGGTCACATCGATCATTTCATTTGCCGTGCCCCCGGTGAAGTATTCTTACGGAGGCCCGGACAGAGGTGACGACTACGTCAGTGCACTTGCAGTCGGCCCTGACTACCATCCGGTCGTGACCGGCTTCAGTTATTCACTTGCCGGACAGTTTGATTACTATACCATGAAACTTGACAGAGACGACCTCGGACTGATCTGGGATGCGAGATTTGACAGCGACCAGAACGATATGGACATAGCAATCACCGCAGCGGTGGACAGCAACAATGACGTGCTTGTGTCCGGTTTTTCTTTCATGTACAGCGCCGGTGCCGGTGAAAACACCAATGACATATACAGTATAAAATATCCGTCCACAGGACCTCCGGAGGAATGGAACGACCAGTACAACGGGCCTGCCGGAGATGACGACCGCTCCAGCGTGGTTGCCATCTCCACAGACGGCAATAATAACTATGCGATAGTCGGATACGGCCGGAACATTAGCTGGGACGATGATATATATCTCCTGAAATATCTGCCGGACGGCACGCGCGTGTGGGCAGCAGAACCATATAACGGCGGCCGTCACGATTATCCCTCATCCGTGGCATTTGATCCTGCAGGCAATATCATCGTGGCAGGACATGTCCATAACGGCTCGGACTATGATTTCTTTGTCAGAAAATACCGCGGTACTGACGGGACCCCTGTCTGGACGGACGTATATAATGTGGCCGGTTCCGGGAATGATTTTACACGGGGACTGGCAGTAGACTCGTCAGGCAATGCTTATGTGACCGGAGTGGCTGTATCAGCCTCGGGGAACGAGGACTTTTATACAATAAAATATAGTGGCACAGACGGCAGCAGACTGTGGGAGAGGTCTTTTAACGGACTGGCAAACGGTATCGATGAGCCGGTTGGCATAGCATTTGACAGGGCAAATGATGATGTCGTAATTGCAGGAACAACACTTGTCAGCTCAGGGAATAACGACTTTCACATTATTCGTTATGACACGGAAGGCAATGTGGTCTGGGCCAGGACTCTTGACAGGCCTGAATATGATGATTTTGCAGTTGCCATGTCAATTGACCTGACCGGGAACGTGCATGTAGCCGGAGATACATATGACGGTCTGCAGACAGATATTATTTCCGTCCAGTATGATTTTGACGGCAATTTTGCCGGAGGCAGCATTTATAATGGCGCTGCAGGCGGCAATGATGGAGCGTCCGCTGTAACAGTGAACAGACTGGGAGAGGCCTTTGTAGGCGGACAGGAAGTGAACAGCAGTGGTGATACGGATTATATAGTCTATAAAGTTGAGAGCAAATTTCTTCAGGCGCCTGCTCCACTGACTGCTGAACTTCATTATACAAGGGCGGACCTGTTCTGGTCTGACAATTCGCTGATAGAGGACGGCTATCACCTCGAACGCAAGCTAGGCACATGTGCAGGCAACGGGACATGGACCTCTTTACAGACAATTCTCCCAGATACGACAAGTTACGTAGATGATACGCTGAATATCGGCGCTACTTACTGTTACCGCGTCCGCACGTTTGACAACGAATCAGGCCAGACATCCAGGTGGGCGGAAAGGGAAGTCACGACCTTCAGTCCGGCGGCCCCTTCAGGACTTGCTGCCCTTGCTGTAAACACGACAGACATAGCACTGTCCTGGAATGACAATACAACAATTGAGGACGGCTTTGTCATAGAACGTTGCGCAGGAAGCGGCTGTGCTGATTTTACAGAGCTTGTTACGGTAAGTACCAACACGCTCACCTATACTGATTCGACGGCTTGCGAATCACAGACATACTCATACAGGATCAAGGCATTCAGGACCGCGCAGTGGACGACAGACTACAGCAATACCGCTTCTGCAGCGACAATGACGCTTCCCGGGCCTGCCTCACTTGGTCTGACCGTAAAGAGGATATCAGAGGCCGAGATTGGATTGACATGGAATTATGCGGCAGCAGATGAGACCGGATATGAAATCCAGCGGTGCACCGGCGGGGCCCCGGTATGTACTCTTGATACGGATTTTACCGGGATTGCCTCCCTTAGTGTATATGACCTGGATCCTGTCCTCCTGCTTCACATGGATGAAGAGAACTGGAACGGGACCGTGAATGAGGTAAGGGACTCCTCAGGAAAAGGAAATCACGGGACATCATATAATGGCGCAAATACCGCGGTTGGTGGTCAGCTTGGCCGCGCAGGCAGTTTTGACGGTACAAATGATTACATCCGGGTTCCCCACAGCAGCAGCATCAATCCAACAACTGCCCTTACAGTGGAGCTCTGGGCAAAGAGCGATGCCGTGAACTGGAACACTCATTATACTCTGGCAAGCAAGAGAAACGCCTATATTCTGGGACCTGTGTCAGGAACAAAGGAGATGAGGTTTTATATCTATTCAGGAGGGAACTGGCGATATGCTTCATATGTCCCAACTATTGACATAAAACAGTGGCACCACTACACCGGCACTTTTGACGGAATGAACATAAGGCTTTATATCGATGGCGTCCAGGTCGCGGTAACGGCTTGGACCGGCACCATCAACCCGGATACCGGACCACTGTTTATCGGGATGGATGACGGTCAGAACAGGTACCTGGACGGTCAGATAGATGAGGTGGCGATTTACAGGCGTGCCCTGTCCCTGAAGGAAATTGAAGAACACTATAGCAGCGGGGTATCACTGAGTTCCCGCTTCTATGTAGATAAAGGGCTTAACCCGTCACAGGAATATACCTATCGCATGAGATCACTCAAGAGTGCTGCCTGCAGCTGGCAGACGGCCTTCAGCAGTCCTGTGTCCGGAACCACAACCCTGATTGTACCTGACGACCTTAAAGCGTCCGTGATAAACACGACACGGATCGACCTGACATGGACGGACAATACTCAAACGGAGACAGGCTTTATTATTGAGCGCTGTTCAGGGACATTGTGCGACTTCTCGAGTCCTGATATGACAGGTTCTGCCGGCCCTAACGCAAGCTCATATTCAGATACGGCTGCATGCGAAGGTCAGACCTACAGGTATCGGGTAAGGGCAGACAGAAATACAACGCCTGTGTGGCAGAGCGGCTGGAGCGAACCTCCGGCGACCGCCTCAACCGCCGGCATATCCGGGAATGGCCCTGCTTCTCTGAGCGCTGTCACTGTCTCTGAATCGGTCATTGACCTTACGTGGACAGACAATACTGGTGATGAGACCGGATATTCTGTTGAGCGTTGCAGCGTGACAGGATGTTCTGCATTTACCGGAGTGGGTGCAACGGAGCCGACTGCGGGTGCGGTGCTTCTTTTAGCGATGGAAGAGGTATCATGGAGCGGGGCTGCGGGAGAAGTCAGAGACATGTCCGGAAACGGATATCATGGCACTGCCTACGGCGGGGTGACAACGGTAGCAGATGGATGGGAAGGCAGGGCCGGGAGCTTTGACGGCTCAAATGACAGCATAGAGACCGGGCTCTCTATCAACCAGTCTTCTGCCGCGTCTCCTGCAGTGACTATGGAGGCATGGGTCTATCCGACAAGCACAAGCAGCGGCAGGCATGAAGTAATAAGCACCGACAACGGAGGATACGACTGGTCCTTACTAAGAAACGGCGGCACATGGACAGTGTTTAATGGCACAGGAGAATTCAGCACAGGACTGAGTGTTGAAATAAATCAGTGGCAGCATATAGCGGCAGTTTTTACACCAGGAACAGGGGTGACTTTTTATAAGAACGGTCAGCAGACAGCATCGACCTCAACGATCAGCTATGACGCGAGCACGGCTGGAGTGGTCATTGGATCGCGCTCAGCCGGAGAAGAATTTTTTGATGGAAAGATTGATGACGTTGCCGTATATAACAGGGCTCTCACTTCATCAGAGATTGAGCGCCATTATGAACTGGGCATACAGGCGGGAAGTGTAAAAAGATACAGGGACACGGGGCTTGACCCTTCAGTAAATTATACTTATCGCGTCAGGGCATACAAGAACGCTGCCTGCCCATGGACGACCTCGTATAGTAATGAGGCCACTGCAGAGACCGACAGCGTGCCTGCACCGACCCATTTGAGCCTGACGGTAATAAATTCCACAACTATTGACCTGAATTGGTGGGACAATACCATGTCAGAGACCGGTTTCAGGATAGAGAGGTGCATTGGCGCGGGGTGCGATTTCAGTACCATAGATGCATCATTTTTACGGGCGCCGGATGTCGGAAATTTCAGAGACAACTCGGTGTGCGAGGGAACGGTCTACAGATACCGGGTACGCGCGGAAAAGGACGATGGACCGGTATGGAACAGCGCCTGGAGCACGACTGCTGAGGGCACTACCATTGCAAAGGCAGTGCCGGAAAACCTGTCTGCACGGATAGTGAGTGAATCAGAGATCGAGCTGAACTGGACAGACAATGGCATGGACGAGACCGGCTTCAGGCTGCTGAGGTGTATGGGTGCCGGATGCGAACCGGTTGAGCCGCTGTCCAATCTTCTGACAACGTATGGCGCAACGGCAATATACCATATGGACGAGGCACTGTGGAACAATACTGCCGATGAGGTCAGGGACTTCTCCGGCAATGGGTATCACGGCAGGTCATACGGAGGGGCCACAACAGGCGCATACGGCAGGTTCGGAAGGGCCGGGGTCTTTGACGGATCGAATGATTATATCTCTACTTCTCTGAATTTAGACCAGTCAGTTGGTTCACCGGGAGTGACTATGGAGGCATGGTTATATCCAGCCAGCACAAGTGCGGACTGGCGCCATGTCATAAGTACAGACGATGACGGAGTGGAATGGACGCTGGCGCGATACGGAGCAACATGGAGGGTCTTTACCGGGGCAGCGGAATGGAACACGGGGCTGAGCGTTGATGTCAACCAGTGGCAGCACATAGTTGTGGTGTTCACTCCCGGAACGGGTATTACAGCATATAAAAACAGCGGGGCACCCGTATCTACTACATCCATAGCCTATAACACGGACGACAGGAACGTTGTAATAGGAAAAAGGGCACGCGACAATAATTATTTCTTTGACGGCAGGATTGATGAAGTCGGGATTTACAACCGGCCTCTTGCTTCTGCTGAAGTTCAGCGGCTCTATGAGCAGGGAGCGCAGTCGCTTTCTGCAAAGAGGTTCACGGACACAGGGCTGATCACAAGCGAGACATACCGCTACCGGGTGTGGTCGTACAAGGACTCTTCCTGTGCGTGGGAAAGCGGTCATGCGGAAGTGGACCCCACTGTCATCCCGCCCGACCCTGAGAACCTTGCTTCAACGGCAGTGGGCACAACGCGGGTTGATCTGAGCTGGACTGACAGGACCGCGGATGAGACGGGCTTTAAGATAGAGAGATGTACTGGAGCAGGATGCGTCAATTTTACCGAAATATCGGAAGTCCCTACGGATGTCAGGACATATTCAGACATGACCGTATGTGAAGGGACGCAATATAATTACAGGGTCAGGGCCTACAGGATTTCAGAGTGGGTGACCGGCTATAGCAATGAAAGCTCTGCAATCACGTCTGTTAAGTCAGCACCGACATCGCTCTCTGCGGCAAGGGTCTCCGAGATGCGGATCGACCTTTCATGGAGCGATAAGACGAATGACGAGACCGGGTTTAAGATCGAGAGGTGCGCAGGGGCTGGCTGCACAGATTTCAGCGAGATAGCGATAACGGCAGCGAACGTGACGTTTTTCAGTGACATCGGGCTTCTTCCCCAAAGAGATTATACATACCGGCTAAGGGCATATAAGATCGCAGATTGCGGATGGACAACGGCTTACAGTAATACATCGACAGCATCAACTGCAGTCACCGCGCCGGCCGCTCTGACGGCAACAGCAGTCAATACGACCCGTATCGACCTTTCCTGGACGATCAACTCACTGTCTGAAACCGGGCTGAAGATTGAACGCTGTGACGGGGCCTCCTGCGGTAATTTTGCCGAGATAGGAGCTGTGGATTCCGGGGTCTCCGGATATTCGGACACGACCGTGTGCAGCAGCTCGTCATATACATATCGCGTCAAGGCGGTCAAGGAAGGTATTCTTTCGAACAACGGTGGCGGGTGCTGGACAAGAAGAGTGCCTCTTTCTATGGCCGGTTTTGAGCGCTATTATCCCGTATTCATGGAGATTGCCTATGACGCGGATATGAAGACTGACTTCAGCGATATACGGTTCTATGATGAAACGGCACAAACAGAACTCCCGTACTGGATTGAAAGCAGGACGGACGGGGTATCAGCTGCAGTGTATTTCAGGACACTCGGAAGTAATAATGTTTATATGTACTATGGAAATGCCAGCGCTTCGGACGCTGGTGGTCCGGACAGGGTATTTGAACTCTATGAGGATTTTTCCGGCAATACAATCGACACCTCCAGATGGGTGCAGATCGATCCTGACAATTCGATCGTACAGAATGACGGCCTCATTCTTAATGACGTGAGCGACAACTGGACAAAGGCCCTCATATCGAAACAGACCTACAGGAGGGAAGACAATAAAGAACTATACCTCAGTCTTACCATAGCCCCTGACACTGATGGGAACAACCACTTCATGGCCGGCTGGGAATCGGACCAGACCTCAAACCCGAGTTACAATCAGCTTGTGCACGGATTATACTGGAACAATTATTTGCTCTCAACTTATGAACTGAACAATCATACCGGACCGAATACCGCGCCTTATGCTGCAAATACGGACTATGAAATGAGGGTGATCTTAAAACCTTTCGGGGCGGAATATTACGTGAAAGGCGGCGCCTATGACGACTGGAAACTGTTGAAGAAGACTTCTACATATTCCAATTCTCTGATGAGGGTAGCCATTGCCCAGTATTCACACCAGGCAACTGTGCATCTCATGATGGTGCGCAAATACGCCGCGGTGGAACCCGTTGTTTCTGCGGGGACGGAAGAGCAGTCGGCATGTTATTCCTTTACAAACACATGGAGCACTATATACTCAAGTCCGGCATCGGCCGCAACACCATCACATGCCGGGCCCTCAGGCCTTGTTGTCTCATCCGCTGATGATACGGGCGCTGAGCTTTCGTGGACAGATAATACTATGGATGAGACAGGGTTCAGGATAGGACGGTGTGCCGGGCAGGGATGCAGTTCTTTTACTGAAGTAGGCACAGTACGCAATCCTTCGCTTGTATTGCTGCTGCACATGAACGAAGCCTCATGGGGGAGTTCGCTTAACGCAGTTACCGACAGTTCGGAACATCGGAACCACGGGACTGCATATAACGGCGCAAATACCGCTGCGGAAGGTAAATATGACAGAGGAGGAAGCTTTGACGGGGCAAACGACTATATCAACATCCCGCACAGCAGCAGCCTGAACCCGTCCGGTGCAATCAGCGTTGAACTCTGGGCAAAGAGCGACACTACTAACTGGAACAAATCCGGAATACTGGTAAGCAAGAGGAACGCTTATATTCTGTATCCTGTTTCCGGCAGCAAGACCATTCGTTTTTACATCTATGACGGCGGCTGGTATTATGCGACTTATACACCGGGCCTCGGTTTTGACCTGAAACAGTGGCACCATTATGCAGGAACGTATGACGGCAGTTCAATTAAGCTGTATGTTGACGGGACACTCAGGGCAAATGTTCCGCATACCGGAAGTATAAGCCCAGATACAGGACCGCTCCGCATCGGCTGGGACGATGAGATGTCTGCAAGTTATTTTGACGGGATGATGGATGAAGTCGCCATATATGACAGCGCGTTAACGGCAGCTGAAGTGCAGGCGCATTTCAATGACGGGGTCCCGGTGAATGCGAAATATACGGACACAGGCATTGATCCTGAAACTACCTATTGTTACAGAGTAAGCGCGTTTAAGACAGCAGCCTGCGGGTGGGAAAGTGATTACAGCAATGAATCATGTGAAGAGTCACTTTCAGCCAGGCCGACCAATCTCACGGCAACCGCAATTAATTCAATGATGATCAGGCTCGACTGGGATGACAACTCTGCTGATGAAGAGGGATATGAGATTGAAAAACGTCTCTTCAACGGCACATTCATCAGAATAGCACTGCGTGGTCCGGGTGAAACAACGTTTACTGATGCAATGGGTGTTGAGCCCCAGAAAGAACACCGTTACCGGGTAAGGACCTTCAGGGGAACAGAGCGCTCGCCCTACAGCAACGAGGCCGCTGTCATCACTCCGGTATGGCAGGCGGGTGATGATACGTGTCAGGAATAAAGAACGAACAATAACTAATTATTAATTATGAATTGCGAATCATAATACAGGCTGTTGACCCTATCTTTGCATAAATCAGGAAAGCAGACTTGCCGTAAAACCTTTACAATGCGATGATACATTGAAATTAAACTTTGGCAGCAGGAATTAACGCTTTGTGAAGTTCAAAATGATATTTCTTATGCTTTCATGAACTTTACCAAGGTATCGCAGGTAAAGTTTTTCCATCAAGTCCTCTTTCCTTGCATGAGTAATTTAATGCAACTGTAGGATTGATTCGTATTTTGTAATTCGTAATTAACTGAAAGGAGGCGTGAGATGAAGAAGAAAATATACGTGGCCCCGAAAGTAGTAGGAAGTGCTGTTGTACATCCCTGTTAGTTACAGGACAGATCATACAATAAGATATCTCCATTGGAAGATATCTTATTTTTTTTCATGCATGTTATTATTTTAATGTATGAGAAGCAGACACCTTTTTACGGCCATTTCTGCCTTTGTCCTTTATCTGTTGCTCTGTTTTATATCACCGGTCCATTCATCCTCTGCCCTAATCGAAGGCATAGTCCTTTCCTACGAAGGGCCAATTGAGAACTCTACTGTCTATGCCTACCGCAGTTTTGGCGACATGGCAGCAGGGCTTCCAGCTTACATTTCCGCAGCAGGAGAAAAAAAGGGATTTTACCGGCTTGAACTGCCTCCCGGTGAATACATCATGGCCGCTTCAGGCAAAACTGATGGAAAGGAATATTTTTCCTTTCATGGTGCAAACCCCATTAAAGTGGAGGACAGAAAACTCTGGGTACCTTTCATGACTGTACCAGTAGAAAAGGCAGCAGTTAAGGATTCTCCTTCATCAAGGCTTACCGGCAGGACAACATTCCGGGGGATGCCTGTTGAAGGGGCACAGATTTCTATTTATCCGCCTACAGACCCTTCATTCAGGGGCATGGGTTTTCTCACGAGTTCCACTGATGTAAATGGTGCGTTCCGGTTTGACACTGAACCTGGCGGGTATGTTGTAATTGCAAGGAAGAGGAAGGACTTCATTGGGATACGGCCTCTCAGAAAAAATGATCTCTTCTGTTATTATCCCGGAAATCCCGTGTATGTTTCTACGCAGAAAGAAACGGAAGTGGAAATCCCGTGTTACCCCAAGGATGACCTTGAATCATTTCTTGATGAAAAGGTGTATCCATCGATACTGGTCAAGAAGTCCGGGAATGACAGTGTGAGGTTAAGAGAGAGCCTGCTTAAAGAGGATGTAACGATACTAACCATGCGCGGCAGGGTAACTGACCTCAGCGGGCAGCCGATGAAAGACCTCTATGTTATGGCGTATAAGGGGACGTCTTCGCCAATGTTCAAGATGCTCTATCTCAGGACCATGCCGGAATATCTAGTAAAGACGGACGAAGAAGGGGACTACGCAATTCATGCCCGTGAAGAGGGTACCTATTATATGGTCGCTCGTGAACTTATCGGGGAGGCCCCGGCAAAAGGCGAAAACTACGGGCTTTATGAAGGTAATGCAAATCATGCCCTTGCATTGGAAAATGAATCCATTGATAATGCAGATATTATTGTGAGCAGGATTATGGTCGGGAACAGCCGGGAGCCGGAAGTCGGAATTCAGGAGGTTCGCAATCATTTTTATGACGGCGATACCGTTATAAATAAAGATACTGTCTGGACCGGTTATATCATAATAAAAGGGACACTGCATGTTGCACGCAGCGCTACACTGAAGATCGCACCCGGCACGGTTGTCATGTTCAGGAAGTTCGACCGGGACCGTGATGGAGTTGGTGACAGCAAGATCACAGTAGGCGGGAGGCTGCTTGCAGAAGGCGTCCCTGGAGACATGATCAGATTTACTTCAGCTGAAGACAGACCCGGAAAAATGGACTGGGCCTATCTGCTGTTTTTTGTTTCAGGAGAAGAAAGTCGCGTTAAATATTGCATTTTTGAGTACGCTTTCACAGGAGTACAGGTGCATTTTTCAAAAGCGGTTGTATCAGATTCGGTCTTTGCCCGGAACCATGAGGGGATACGTTTTGGAAGGACAGAGCTTCGCATAGAGCATAATGATATTCACGATAATGTCCATGGGATCAGGCACACAAGACTTGAGGGTCCGGTAGAGATAGCGTTCAATAATATCAGGGACAATGAAGTTGGAATATTTCTTGTGCCTTCAAACCAGAACATTGTGGATTTTTCTGAGACATTTGACAGGAAGGAGACACTTAACCAGTATCAGCCTGTTGTAACACAAAATACTATTGCGTATAATGTCTTGTATAATTACAGACTTGGTGAGAGACAGGGTTATGATATATTACTTAGGGACAACTGGTGGGGCAGAATCAGCGAGACAGAGATCCCGGAAACGATATATGACGGTAAAACTGACAATACATTGGGCAACGTAATATTTAAGCCCTATTTGAAATCTCCTGCTGATATGGCAGGGGTGAGAAAGGGAGGATGACATGATGAAAAAGGGTCTTATGATTTATTTATTCATCATGTTTGTCTTTGCAGCACATAGTGTTGCACAGGAAGTATCAACCGGCTGGCTCACGGGGCAGATTATGATCAAAGACGGAGGTCCGATGTCACGCGGCATGGTGGTTTTTTTTGATGCAGCCTCAGGACCGGCGCCTGACCCTGACAGGTTCGTCAGGATCCCGGACCAGATAACCGACCTCGATGAGGAGGGGAAGTTCCGTATTTTGCTGCCGGCAGGTAAATATTACATGGGAGCGATAAAAAGAATGTCAGGGGAACCGGTCGGTCCACCTCTGGACAATGATTACTTTCTGATAAAACGTGACAAGGACGGGAATGCAGTTGCATACAATATTGAAAAAGACAAGGAGCAGAGCACCGGAGTTGTTGCAGAGGCAGAGCCTTTTAAACGGAAGATGACCGAAGGTGCCAGCGGGATATCCGGCATTATAGTCGATATGGCTGGAGACCCTGTGGAAAGGGCCATAGTATTTGCATATATTAATGATACGATGACTGGACTACCTCCTTTTGCTTCATACAGGACCGGTCCTGACGGGAAGTATATTATCACTATGGATAAAGGTGGTATTTATTATCTGAGAGTCAGGGACGTATACGGAGGCGGTCCGCCTGCTGAAGGGTCGGTCATGGGAGGGTACGGTGAAGACAAGCCTGCTCCTGTATCTGTTAAAACAGGAGAGATTACACAGGACATTAAGATAAAGGTTGTGAGACACTTTGAGCGAGGCCCGCAGTCACAGAAGGCCGCAGAGCAGGGACCTGATAAAAGTATCAAGCAGGACATGAAACAGAAGATGAAGGAAGAGATCGAGAAGAAAAAATAAGCCAGGTATTTTAATATTTCACATAGGAGGAGGATTATGAAAAAAACAAAATATGTTGCACCAAAGATAGTAGGAATGGCAGTTGTGCATCCGTGCTGAGTAAGAATATTTGAATAGCATCAGTCATGGCCGGGGCTTTGTATTTGCATCTATGAAGACCCGGTTTATTTTTATTGCTGTTAAGGTTGTTTTATTTTCCGCCCCCAATTGGCATAAAATAGACCTATGACTTATCTCAGAGCGGCAATCGTTTCCTCCTTCCTCGCGTTTTTATTGTTCCCGCCTGCGTCCATGGGAGAGACCATCATAAAAGATACCGTATGGAGCGGTGAAATACATATAAATGATGATGTCCTCGTTTCAGAAGGTGTTACCCTGACTATCCTTCCGGGTACGATAGTCAATATTGAACCCTCTGACAGGACCAAGACCGACCCCGAGTATCTTTCATCCCTGAGGGAGATAACGATCAGGGGAAGACTGAATGTCCAGGGAACGGAAGCACATCATGTCGTATTTCGTGTTATAGATAGTGAAGCATCAGACAGATGGGCAGGGATTATAATCTATGGCGGGACAGCTGACATAAAATGGTGTACTGTCCGGAATGCCGAAACCGGATTCCAGATATATAAAGGGCATCTTCATTTAATAGACTCGGTTTCGACCGGGAACCGCTATGGTCTTGCGGCGCAGGGAGTGCAGTCGTTTGTCCAGATCAAGAATACGCGAATAACAGGAAACGAATACGGGGTCTTTGAAATCAGCGGCGCAAAAATAAGCTACAGCAGCAGCTTTGTTGGGGGCAACAGAAAGAAGGATATTTATGTTTATGGTATTGCTGACAAAGAGGAGATAAAGTCCAGAAAAGAGATCAGGGACGATGCAAAGGTGCATTTCAGAGACGACCGGTCGTGCCTGAGGACAGGCCCCGATGTTAATGGAAACTATGCTGTCCCTCACAAAGAAATAACCAGACGGTATGAAGACTACGTGCTGCTGGAAAACACGGTCTGGAGAGGCAGGATTCTCATTAACGGGATCGTAAGGGTCCCTGAAAAGATCAGGCTGGTTATTGTTCCCGGCACGGTTATCGAGTTCTTAAAGAAGGACACAAACAGCGATGGAATAGGCGAGAACGGACTGCTGATGCAGGGCGTGCTTATCGCAAAGGGCACAAGAGATAATCCGATCATATTCCGGTCCGCGGAAATCATTCGTTCAATGGGAGACTGGGACGCCATAAATATAATGAACAGCGACGGGGTACAGAACCTGGTCGAGCACTGCCGGATAGAGGACGCATACATCGGGCTCCATTTCCATTTCGCCAATGTGATGGTTCAGGGGACTGTTCTGCAGAACAACTATCAGGCCATCCAGTTTCAGGAATCGGCAGTGGAGATGAAGGGCAACTATTTTTTTAATAATAAAGGCGGGGTAAAGGGCAGGGACTCTGAAATTATCTTTACCGGCAACTATGTTTATAACAATGTCAATGGTGTTAATTTTTTCCGCGCAAGCCTGACGGCTTCAAATAATAAAATCCTCGGCAATTTGAATGAGGGCCTTAAAATCAGGGAAGGCGCCGTGACGGTCAGGGAGAATATCATTGACTGCAACCGGTCAGGCCTTATGATCAATGATTCATTTTATGGACGGTTCAGCAGCAATGTCATTACGAACAACTTTGAGACTGGCATTGCCCTGAAGGGAAGCGACAACGTCGACCTGAGCGGAAATTTTATTCAGGGCAGCGGCTTCAACGGGATAAACATACTTTCTTCAGGAGGAGAGATTAAAGACAATTCTATTACGGAAAACGGGGAGAGGGGCATAGGCATACAGTCCTTTACAGGCACCATTTCTGATAACTCAATAACAGGAAACGGTCTGTATGCTATCGAAAATGAAGGCGCCCAGGATGTCTCTGCTCCGGGAAACTGGTGGGGGGAAGATAATACGGATGATGTGATATACGATAAGGGAGATGAACATTACAGGGGAAAGATCGATTATCTCCCCGTAAAAAAAGAACCGGTGCATTTTACATGGCCTGTGAGAACAGTGTTGACCAATGTTGCATGGAATAACAGTATTCACATCCGTGATCAGATTGAGGTGCTGCATGGCGCGGCACTTACGATAGCGCCCGGGACAAAGGTCGTTTTATCAAAAGGTGCAGGCGTGAAGATCAGCAGTGCCCGCCTGATCGCTGCCGGAGAAAAAGACAGGAGAATCACCTTTACTTCTTTCGAAAAAGATGGCGGCGGCTTATGGGACGAGATACTTCTTGAACAAGCGGACGGCAGCATGATTTCTTACTGTGACTTTGAATATGCGACTTGGGCGCTCCACAGTCATTTTACTGCTCTCAGGGTGAACAACTCACGCTTTATAAAGAACCAGGGCGGGATGAGGTTCAGGAGCGGGCCTGTTGAAATTACCGGGTCTCTGTTTAAGGAAAATAGCATCGGGATAAGGGCCTTCATGGCAAACGCGCTGATCGAGAACAATGATATGTACGAAAACGAGACCGGGATATTCGTCCGGGAAGGTGGAGGAGGATTGACGATCAGAAGGAACAATATATATTCGAATAAAAATTATAATATCAGGGTAGGGGATTTTAACATGGAGGACATTAATGCAAAGGAAAACTGGTGGGGCGCTGCGGATCCTGCCGTGACCATCTTTGATGCACGAAGAGAGCCAGGCATAGGCACGGTCGTGTTTGAACCGGTCTTGAATGAAAGGGTGAAGATTTTAGAATGAGATTTATAAGGGGCATAATACCAAGAACTACCTTGGCAATGCCGCAGTTTTTGTCATTCCCGTAAAAGCGGGAATCAATATGAGCTTATGGCTCACAAAGGAGGATTAAAATAACTTTCGGCGTCATTCCCGCAAGCGAAGCACGTCGGGAATCTGCTTTAATAAGTTCGATTCCGGACAAGCCGGAATGACAAATCGAAGGTGTTTTCGGGTCAATGACAACACTAAAATTCTATGTCAATTTACTTAATGGGATTGTAATAATTGCCGTTATTATAATTGTGACTGCATTGATTATTAATCCTGCGCCAGCGCTGGATTACGCTATATTGAAAGGCAGTGTGACTGACGTTGATGGCAATGCTGTAAAAGGAGCGGAACTGTTTATTTACAGGACATCCGATACCCGAAGGCCCGCTGATTTCATATCAGCCGGCACCGATAACAGTGGACAGTACACAATGACTGTACCTGCCGGGAAATGGTGGGCTGTTGCCCGGATGCGGACAGGAGAGAAATACGGACCGCTCGCAATGTCCGACAGGCATTCAGGCGAACCAATTGAGATTGAACTTGCAGCAGGCCGTGAACTTGATATGGCATTTAAAATAGCTGATATCAGGGAGGCTGCACGTCTTGTCAGGAAAACAAGGGAAGATTATTTTAGGGTGACTGGAAGGATAATAGACAACAATGGTGTCCCGGCAGCAAATGTTTATGCGATTGCTGCGAGGAGCAAAGATATGCCGGAGGTCCCTGCATATGTTTCTGCGTGGACGGACGAAACAGGGGAGTACACCCTCTACCTTCCTGCAGGGGAGTATTACACTGGATACGCCAGGGTATTCCCACCTCCATCCGCACACCATATGACAGGGAAAGTAACCATTGAGGGTGAGAGAAACAATTATGACATTAGACCTTAATGTTGCATAAATCAGGCGAGCGACCTCGAAATCGAGTCGATCCGACTTGCCGTAAAACCTTTACCATGCGATTGGATATTGAAATTAAACCGTCATGGCAGGACTTAACACCTGGTGAAATCCTGAAAGACACCATTTATGCTTTCATAAATCCCGCCAATGTATCGCAGGTAAAGTTTTTCCATCAAGTCCGCTCGCCTGGCATCAAGAATCTAACGCAACTGCAATGTGGAGTCGGGACAGTAACCAGAAAGATGATTACGGGAGCAAAGGAATGAAGCGGGCGGTTATTTTTTTTATATTGGCTGTATCTCTGCTGTTAAGTATGCAGTCAAATGCATGCGTTGGAAGGGTCCTCAATATCGGGATAACAAATTCGGTAAATGAGAATCTGCTTGCAGAAATGGTTTCTATGCTTATAAACGAGAGGACGGGCACCACTGTAAACATAAAGGTATTTGATAACACACTGGACATGTACGAGTCTGTCAGAAAAGGAGAACTGGGAATAGTAATAGATAATACGGACCATGCGATGAATATGCTGAGCATATCCAGTAGCAATGAAAGAGAAAAAGATTACGATTTATTAAAAAAAGAATTAAGGGAAAGAATGAACCTCATATGGCTCAAACCTTTCGGTCTTTTGCGTGAAGAAAATGGCAACGGTAAATATCTTTATGCAGCAGTGATAACTGAAAGTGTGCTCACCAATTTCCCGGCTCTTCCAAGGGTCATTAACAAACTTGGCGGGATTTCTGATGATCGGGATTTCAATAAGATGGTCAAGGCTGTCAAATCAGAAGGGAAAGTCAAAAGGGCGGTAAGGGATTTACTGAAAAAGAAGAAACTTATATAGCTTGTGAAAACCCCAAGATAGTACTTCATGGATGGCTGTTCAAATTCATACCTCAGTTGAGAAATATCACGCATTTTGAGCTAATTGAAGCAGTATAATTAATCAAGATCATTGTAACTGCCTGATATTGCTGTTTAATTGCCTGGTATATTATTTGCGAAGCTCTTATTGAGTATATAATGTGAATGAAATGAAAACATTAAACTACAACAAAATAAATAATATTTTAATTGTGAGGTGAAAAAATGAATCAGCAAGTGATATCAGTCACACTCAACAGAAGAAAATTAATTAATATCTCAGCGCTTTCCATTATCTTTTATTTCATACTGTGCGGGATAATTCACGCGGCAGCTATGCCAGTATATGAGAGGATTGGAGCGGTGAGTGCAAATGTAAATGCACCGACTAATGTGGCACTGGACAGGTATGAGTGTGTGTTTGTGGCA
>QZIL01000009.1 GCA_003599025.1 Nitrospiraceae bacterium
GATTAGGGAGCCTTCCCGTCTCCCTAATAACCCTCTGGGTAATGCATGTATTCATCCCCGTGGCAAGCCACGGGGGATTCTACAAAGCTTTCGCTAAACATTTGGTGAAGTTCGGAAAAACATCATTCATCCTGTGATGGATCCTGCTAAGGTACCTGCCTGCCGGCAGGCAGGTCGCAGGTAAAGCTCTCCATCAAGTCCGCTCTCATCGCATGGGTAATGAATGCAACTAAAAGATGACAGAATGCTATAACAGCTTTGCCGCCTGCTCTGCAAGGGCAGACCTGGCACTGTGTTTGAGGTTCAGATAACAGAAATTCTCCTCATCGATAAAGCGCTTGATAAGAAACGCGAGTCCGTTTGACGCAGCATCCAGATAAGGAGAGTCAATCTGTTCGAGGTCCCCGGTGAAGATGACCTTTGTCCCCTCACCGCAGCGCGTGATGATGGTCTTTACGTCAAGGGGCCTGAGGTTCTGGGCCTCATCAATAATAAGGTAGCGCCTCGGGAGACTACGGCCTCTTATGTAAGTCAACGGTTCAATATGCACAAGCCCTGATTCGACGAGGTAATCGGAGCTCCTGTAGGTCGTTGTCTTTTCCTCCATCAGCTCATCAGAGGTGCCTACTATCACGTCGAGATTATCGTATATCGGCTGCATCCAGGGGTGCATCTTTTCCTTGATATCACCGGGGAGAAACCCTATATCGTTCCCGAGCGGGACAATAGGGCGGGCCACCATGACCTGCTCGTATGTCCTCTGCTGGTCTGCGGTGATCTTTTTTGTACAGAAATGAAGCCCCGCGGCTACTGCAAGCAGGGTTTTCCCGGTGCCTGCCCTTCCGGTAAGCGCCACAACATTCACGTTTGTAGCAAGAAGTGCGTCAATAGCACATTCCTGATCAATATTTTTCGGAGAAATATGCATAACGGACCTCTGTCTCCTGATGAGCTCCATCCTGTCTTCACCATAGGTCCTGAATATCTTGTCTCCGGACTTCAGGTATTTAACTGATTTTATGCCATTCACCTCGGAGCTGTCCTCCAGAATATTGCCGTATTTCTGAAACACGGTTGTCTTGTCTTTCAGATAATCCTGAGTTACCAGCCTGAGTGCATCAGCTTTTATCCTTACGGACGTGTCTTTTGAAACAAGGATGACAGGCTGGCTATTGTCCTCATTAATCGCGAGTTCAACGGCAGTCGATATTATTTTGTTGTCATTTGAGTGTCTCTCTAAATGCCTGTTCTCCTGAATTACTACTCGCAAAAGACCACCGCTGGGCAGTTCCACGCCTGTGGCCAGCTGCCCCATCTGCCTGAAGGAATCTATGAGCCTCAAGGCATGGCGTGCTGAATAAGGGATCTCCCCGTTGCCACGTTTTAATTTGTCCAGCTCTTCGATTACGGTAATCGGCAGTACAACGTCGTTGTCAGCAAAGTTAAGGAAGGCCTCGGGATCGTGGATCAAAACATTAGTGTCGAGAACGAATATCTTTTTCATTTGTTTACCCTCGTGGTTTGTATTCAATTTCTGAAAGTGAATGATGTTTCCGGAGAGACTTTATGTTCATAAGAAGTTTAAATCTGCTGCATCTCATCTTGTATTTAATATCGGATCATTTATTATATATATTAAGACGGAAATAATAATAAAGAATGATATGAGACAGCTGGATTTAATTTATCACATGGATGAAGTCGCCTTCATCGCTTATCTTGAGAAAACGACAGGGAGGAAGATATCGCTTGTGATTACCGACAACTCTTCAAGCATGCTTTCCATGAAGAGAAAGGGAAAAGAGGTTTCTATCAGGGTGCACAGGATTTTTCTTTCTGCAGACAGCAGCGTCATGGATGAAATAGCAGGCTTTATCAGGAACAGCAGGGCTAAGACGCCGCAAATCAGGCAGTTTATCAGGCAGAATTCAAATCAGTTAAAGAGGAGAACTGTCAGAAAGGTAAATATTAATACAGAGGGGAGCATTTTTGACCTTCGTGAGATGTTCGATTGCATAAATAGAGAATACTTTGAGGGCAGGGTATCGGCGTCCATCACATGGGGCATTAAAGGCACGAGGCGTGTTGCTGCCAGGAGGACACTGGGAAGTTATTGCAGTGATAACAATACGATAAGGATCAATCCCATGCTTGATAACAGACGGGTCCCAGGATATTTTATGGGGTTTATCGTCTATCACGAAATGTTGCACGCTGATATAGGTATAAAAACGGACGGTGGAAGACGCGTGATACATTCAAAGGAGTTCAGGACGCGTGAGAGGATGTATAAATATTACGAAAGGGCAATAGCGTGGGAAAACAGTAAATGGTAGGTCTTTGTCAGCCTGTTTAATGCATCTCCTGATCTGGATCATCATTATTCAACCGGAACTTATCAAGAACCCTCCCGTAAATTCCGATAAGATACTCAAGGAAGCAAACTTATACACAGGGAGGTGTGAGTATGTTTGATGCCATTGGTCAATGCCTTATTTGCAAAAAAGAGTACACTTCCATGCATATCGAATATAAACCGGGGACAATTATATACGTATGTCCGGACTGCATGAAGAAGACAAAAGACAATTTCATCTGGCTCTGCATGAATTGCGGCAAGTCCTATTCCCGGCCTAAAGACGAGCTTATCAGCAGGCTCCGTGGGAGCCGCCTGGAAAATGCCTCAATGCTTAGAGACAGCATGCAGCTGATAATGGGAATTGATATGTGCATTGAGTGTAATCCCAAGGGGATTATCGAATATGTTTGCGGTGAAGAGACCACAGAAACGGAAGCAGTAGTCTGTGCTAAATAGAATTAAAAAAACATGTATCCGCAGATGAACGCAGGTTATCACAGATTCACAAAAGCTTAACCAGCTTTTGCTTTTCACCTTTCGGGTGAATATTTATTGTCTGTGTTTTTCATTCATTCTGTGTCTTTGTCTGTGAAATCTGTGGATATAAATTCCGGTCTTTGTCTTGGCGAGTTGTTTCTATCCCCCTTTCCAGATGCTGCCATATCACTTCCGGGACAATATTCCGCACTTTTTCATCAGACAGGATAGCCGTATCTTCCTCTGACGAGACAAGATCATTTATTTCAGCATCTGCCTTAAACGCAAGAAGTTCATCTAATTGTGCAATCTTCCTGGGGCCCGGAATGATTGCATGGACATGGGGCCGGCTGCACGTCCACATTAATATAATAGATATTTTTGTAAGCGCATACTGTCTTATAAGTTCATCAAGCCTGGAGGTCCACTTCATTGCAGCAGGGTCGGAGAAGCAGGGGTTTCTGTTTCTGACATCTTTTTTCCCTATTCCAGATATCCCCGCAGAGCTTTTCCCGCTTCCAAGCAGGCCCTGTTCCAGGGGAGAAATAATACAGTTGATACACCGGTCACGGCCTGCTATGAGAACCCGGTGATTACGGCGCACCGGGTTGAAATGGACCTGATGTGGTATGTTCCTTTCCTCTGAAAGAGTATCTGATACCTGTTGTTCGGTAAGATTTCCCACACCCCAGAAACGGACCAGTCCCTGTCTCTGAAAGGTCTTTAGTGCATCTATGCTTTCATCCAGAGGGACTTCAGGATCGGGCCAGTGCAGCTGATACAGGTCAAGGTAATCTGTCTTCATCCTGTCCAGGGACTCGAAAAGCTGCCTCTCTAACCCATCAGGAGATGCACAATGTTTTATTTTTCTTCCTTCCCGTACCAGCCCCCCTTTTGAGGAGATAAAGAGTTCGGGTCTGTCAGATTTCATGATCTGCTGTAAAAGCATTTCTGACATTCCTCGTGCATAAAATCCGGCAGTGTCAAAATGCCGGATATTGTTTTCAACAGCTGCTGTCAGTACTCTGAGGGATTCCCTTTCATCATGACTTCCGAAGCCTTCACCGCCCATGCTCCACGTTCCTATCCAGAGCCAGGGGGTGTGATCATTTGAGGGGTCTATTGGACGGAGTAATTTATCTTTCAGCATGGCAGGAAGGGAAAATAATAAATGTCATTACTCATAATCATTTCTGGTCGGCGCTATGTCGCCGATGCTGTATCTCTCATAAAGAGATTTTGCAAACAGATAATCCAAATGTCCGGCAGTATCGGGGTGATATCCGAAGACCTTGTCCCAGACGTCCCATCTTTCCATGCATAAATAAATGAGAATGCCTTGCGGAACATGTTTTTTCAATTCACCGTACAGATGCCTGTACATGCTCACACGCAGTGGCTTTACGTACCGGACTTTTGCGTCATCTCCCAGGACCATCTCTGCGCAGGTCAGCCTGCTGTCGGGATAATTGTTTTCGATCTTCTTTCTCATTTCAGGGTTGAACCTGAGACTGCCTATCGAGATCCATGCGGTCCTCTCCGGAGGGACTGTTTCAAATACACGCTGGACCAGCGATGCATAGCCCTCCTGCCAGCCTTCATGAAATATCATGGGGTCAAAATGCAGTCCTACAGGATAACCGGCCCTGAATACCCGCTGCATGGCACTTAGCCGGTGTCCGAGCGGTGCTGTCCTCTGTTCATCGTTTTTAATAACAGAGGCTGCATTCAGTGACCACGAAATAACTGTTTTCCCTCTGTGGTCGAGTGACAGAAGAGAATCCACGCAATCGGACTTTGTCTTGAGTTCAAGGACTGCGTTTTTCAGGCCGGAAAAAAAATGAATCAGCTTTGCTGCCTGACCGGACTCTTTTTCGAGTGCGAGGCTGTCGCCTAGTTCCCAGGTGCCGATTCGGAAGAGTCTCCCGGGTTCAGCCGAGACCTTATTCTCCACTTCATGAATAAGCGTGTCAATATCATCCACTATTTTAGTAGAGCCGTCAGTCAGATAATTCTGAAGGAAGCAGTAGGAGCACTCAAAGGGACAGTTGTGGACTGACCTCAGGACATGGACACGGCAGCAGAGGTATTTTTCATTGAAAGTCGCACAGGTCCCCAGTGCTTCGCCCTTTTTGGCGATAGTCTGAAGTCTTTTTTTACCGTCCCTGAAATTTACTTTCCTAGAGTTCGTCGAGGATTGATTCAATTGCCTTTTTGACTTCATCTGAACTTAAAGTGTCCAGCATACCCCGCCACTTTAACGGATCGCTGATATTCACCGATAAATTTATGTTCTTGTTTTCGAGTGTCTTGTCCCAGCTGACCTGCAGACCTTTAGGCAGTTTCAGTGCGTCAACCGCTTTCTGTATTTTTACGTTTTTGTCAGAAAGGACAGGAAACTGTTTTAAATGGATCAGATGCCGGAGTTTCTCGGTCTTTTCGCGGGGGCCAAGGGACGAGTCAAACAGTTCCTGAATGTCAGGTTCTGCCATAAAATCGCTTATCTTTTTGTTCTCCCTCTTCAGATAGCTCTTCAGGTTCGAGGCTATTTCATCCAGCGTAGATGCTGTAAACTGCATTACGGACCTCCACTTGATCAACTGGGAGAGGAGGTCCTTGGGGTGATATGTGAGGTTCAGAAGCTGTTTATGAGAATATTTTTTATCATGACAGAACAGCTTCAGCTCTTTGGGCAGATTAAATATCCGGTCACATTCACGGAAAAAATCCCTGTGCGGTTTGAACTCAAAGGGGATGCAGAGTGAATTAAGGATCCATGGTTCAGGCGCATTTAATGAACTGGCGAAATAGATGAACTGGACCTTGTTTATCGTACTGAACTCGATCTCGTATCTTTTATTGCACAGGATAAGAGTAATTAAATTGGTAACAGGCGTGGCTGCAGGCAGTACCGTTGCCCGAATCATCGCCTCTTTATTCAGAATGGCAAACTGGACCCGTTTCAGGCCGTCCACAAGGTGGAGCCTCTTCTTGTCATCTTTATATACAATGACGGGATCTAAAATTCCGAAGGCATCAAATGATGTAATATGGCAGGTCTGTTCCGGGGCAAACTCGAACAGATAATCCTTAAGAGAAAACCGGCTGTCATCAACGAGGACATCTTTGAGCTTTATGTTCTGAACTGCCATATGAATATATTATACGATTACAACAATTACTTGCACTCATTTATTGAATCAAGTATTTTTATGCACTCCCGTGCATCCGCGGTATTCAGTCTCTTTTCATACCCCTTGATAAGAATCTTCAGTTTTTTTTCTAGTATATGAATAATTTTCATCCTGAAATCAGGATGCGGTTCCTTCTCCAGCAGACGGACCAGCGCCTTCACCCTGAACCTGTCCATGGCAGGATATTGATGTGAAAGCTGGTCTTTATGGCCGCCGTATTTGACTACAGACAGGCCGGGTTCAAGGCCGACAGGATGATGCCTCGATATCTTTAACCACAGATCATAATCTTCACACACAGGAAGACTTTCATCAAAACCGCCGTACTCTTTGAGAAGGGGTTTTGTGAGCAGCACGCCGGAAGGGGAAACGAGACAGCGTTCCAGAGACTGCTCCCAGATCCAGCCTGAAGGTTTTTTATGGTGCCTGCAGGGATTAACCCTTTTGCCGTTTCTAATCCACTTTTCCTCAGACTGAATGATCCGGTAGAACGGATATTGATTGAGATAATGAACCTGTTTTTTGATTTTGTCCTTTTCCCAGGAGTCATCTGAATCCAGAAACGCGATCCACTCGGTCCCGGCATGCCCGATCCCTTTGTTTCTTGCCTTTGAAGGTCCTGCATTGTCTGGCAATCTTATGACTTTTATTTCATCTCTGTAACTCTCAAGGATGTCCGGGGTCCTGTCTGTCGAGCAGTCATCAACGACGACTATCTCTTCCGGCAGATACGATTGAGACAGGACTGAATCGATTGCGCGTCTGATCATATTCTCGCGGTTATAGACCGGTATCACGGTCGTAATCTGTATGGTACTGCGGTTTGTATCTAAAAAACTGAACTGTTTTTTTATTTCGTCCCTTAATAAGGAAAGGTTTCTGTTAAAGTCGGCAATTGTATTGGAATCACCATAGTCAGTGCCGTATTTCAGGCAATGGAAGGGGATACCTGTTTCACGAAAAACACTTGCCTGAGAAAAGCACTCCATATCAAGCAGGGAATGTTTTTTCCAGGCTGCAGGTGCATTGACGGTAATCGCCCTGTTTACACTCAGCAGCGAATTGACATTGATTGCTGCATCAGGACGCGGAACAGGAAGTCTTGTGTCGAGTTCAAGTATCTTCCCACCTTCATCTGCCGTAAATCGGGGGACCAGCCACCTGCCGGTTGAATACCGCTTATCATTTATTCCACAGGTCCCGATATTCAGGACGAACAGTGGTTTGAAATTGTCACGTATCCAGCATGCGGCTTCTTTAGCAGCAACAGGCCCTGCACCTGTGATAATAACTACCATTCCTGTCCTGCAATCTGTCTGCTTTTTCAACGCCCCGGCTTTGAGCGCCGCCAGTGTGTGGACTGCTATCCCACGGGACTTAAACCAGTCCCCGGGGATTTCTTTTTTCAGGGCAGCTGTAATGATGAGCTGAATATCTGACAGCTTTTGATTGTCCATACTGATAAACTTTCTCCTTGCTGGATAGTACATTGTAACAAAACCTGTAATGGGACAGGAATTATGGATATCGAAAGCTGAGTATTGTTGTGATTAAAAGACAAGCCTGTTGAGAAGATTTACTGTAAGTCAATAATTTGTTGCAAATCCAAAGGGCTGCTGTTACAATGCAGAAAAGCTCGATGAATAATTTCTCATCATCAAGACCTAATTGACGATTAGAAGGATAGCAGATAAGCCTGATAGTCTTAAAAAGGAGGGGGCAATGCAATTAATAAGAAAAAGTTGCTTAATAGTCATTATTGCAATAATTTCTACTATGCTTAATGGTTGTCAATCGATGCCAAAGGAAGCTGACGTGCAGATACCCGCTGAACAGGCAGCACTGGCCGATTCTGCTTTGGATGACAATAATGCACATATTCGAATAACCGCCGTGCAGAAGCTGACAGACCAGACAGCACTGACCAAAGTAGCAAAGCACTCCGGGGACTTAAATGTCCGGATAGCTGCAGTCGAAAGACTGACAGACCAGGCGGCCCTTGCCAGGGTTGCTTTATTTGATAATGATGCATATGTTCGAATAGCAGCTGTGAAGAGACTGACTGACCAGCCAGCTCTGGCTAATGTTGCTTTGGATGACAAAGATGCGCATTTACGGAGTGCTGCTCTGGAAAAGCTGACAGACCAGACAGAAATTGCCAGTGTGGCTTTTTATTCTAAGGAAAAAGCTCTCCGGATAACCGCTGTACAGAAGCTGACAGACCAGGCAGCACTTGCCAATGTTGCTTTGGAAGACAATGATGTATCTGTCAGGATTGCCGCAGTTAAGAAACTGACAGAACAGGAAACGCTTACCAGGGTTGCGTTGCGTGACAGAGATGCATATGTCAGACTGGCTGCTGTGCAGAAGCTGACGGATCAGGAAGTACTGGCAAAAGTTGCTGTTAATGATAAAGATGCATATGTCCGGGGAACTGCTGTAAAGAACCTGATAGACCGGGAAGTACTGGCTAAAGTTGCTGAAAAGGCGAGGGATTTGAATGTTCGAAAAGCCGCTGAGGAGAAGCTGGCAAACCAATAAGCACATATGACGGTTATTATATATAGACCATGATATACGATAAAATTGAAAATTTTATACTGTACCTCTGCGTGCACGAGCATTTCACGGATGTATTGCATTACATAGAATCAATGCCGGTATCGGAACGGCCGGACGGGAAATATGAAATCAATAATAAGGGTGCATATGTAATAATTGATACGTACGACACATTGGATATTTCTGACTGCTTTATTGAATGCCACCGGAAGTATATCGATGTTCAGTTTGTGATTGAGGGCATTGAACGTGTCGGAGTTTGCCACAGGTCCGTATGCGATGCATTACCCTATGACGAAGAAAAGGATTTTCAGAAATTAAAGGGTAGCACGGATTACCTTTCTCTGAGGGCCGGGAGTTTTATGATATTTTATCCTGATGACGCTCATATGCCTAAGGTCAAATATGGGGAAGTCCCGGAGACAGTGAAGAAGGCGGTATTTAAAATTCCGGTACAGGTTTAATAGGCCGTTCAACGTCATCAAATATCCTTATCTTGCCGAACTCGCCGTCGTAGCCCGGGGCAATATGAATACTGCCGGTCCTCATCCTCGATATAGCTTCCCTAATGACGGGTGAACCGGCCTTTTCAATATCGCTCAGTGGAACATTCATTAATATGTTGAATTCATTTCCCAGCTTGCCGAGCAGGTCCATATACGCATTGTTCACGGTCTTGCTGTTTACACCGACTTTCAGGGTTTCCGAAATAATTTCCGGCAGTGGTATTATTGAATGAAACCCTGCAGCCCCTTCAGGTTTAAACCCTGCTTCCCTGTCTGCAATCTTATTGACCCTGTGCACTACTCCGACAGTGACCTTTTTCCCACATGCAGGACAGAGATAATTATGCTTTATCGTTTCCTCCGGCGTCATGCTTACGCCGCACAACCTGTGACCGTCGTAGTGGTATTTGCCTTCTTCAGGGAAAAACTCTATGGTCCCGGTAAAGCCATGCCGCGTTTTGATTGCAGCCATCATGGAACTGTATGAAATTGATGTATCAAATATATTGGCCTCACGCCCGATCTTTGCGGGTGAATGGGCATCTGAATTTGAAATAAGGGTTATGTTATCGAGGGCTGACAGTCTCCAGTTCATCTGAGGGTCTGAAGACAGCCCTGTTTCAATCGCATAAATATGAGGGGTCAGTTCATCAAAGCATTCTTCAAGGGAATCAAAACCGGATACTGCCCCGAAGACTGAAAAGTGAGGGGTCCATGCGTGGGCCGGGACGTACACTGCATCAGGGGCCGCATCAAGGACAATTCTCAGGAGTTCCTTTGCATCAAGACCGAGAATGGGCCTGCCGTCAGAATTTATATTACCGATTTTTGATAAGGCAGTACTTATCTTTGCGGCCCCGGCAATATCAGGGACTAAAAGGACCGCGTGGACCTTTCTTGTTTTTCCGTTTTTGCTGTAAATACAGCTGACCTCAGCAGTGAGCATGAAATGTACGTCAGCCCTGCAGAGTTCCGGGACACTATCAGTATGAAGCCCTTTCCGTAGTGTATAAAGGCCGTTGCCATCCGGCTCGAGTTTGTTCTCCAGTTCCGTTAACCACTGTGGATGAGTAAAGTCCCCGGTCCCAATTACTGAAATGCCCTTGAGCTGGGCCCATTTCCAGATACTCTCCGGTGACATTTCTTTGCTGGTTGCCATTGAATATTTCGAGTGAATGTGAAGGTCGGCGATAAAGCGCATTGAGGATTATAACACTTAAGGTGTTTTTTCGACTAACAGGACAAATATGATAAACTCTCATGTAGCGTCTAATGGTACTGGAGATCTTAATTTGTGAAATGCAGATATGCAGACATCCTGATTATTGCGGCAAATCTGTTCCTAATACTGTTACTGACAGCCCCTGTCATGGCTGAAGGAGAGAATCCGTTTGACACGGTTACTGTTTACTGGGAAAATGACACATTTGTAGGCACAGATGCTGATTACACTAACGGGTTTAAATTAACGTTAAGCACGCCATATAAAACAGGGCAGGATCGATCCCGTCTCCCATACTGGAGCAAGCCCATAATAAACCTGCTCCCGTTTGTGAACGATCCATCAACCCCGCGTGCAGTGTCCGTGTCTATAGGGCAGGATATCTACACGCCGGAAGATACGGACAGTAGGGAACTCATAGAGGACGAGCGTCCTTACGCAGGGATAACATATTTGTCAACCGGCTATCACAGTAAAGCAAACGGCCGTAAGAACAGCTGGGAGCTTATCATCGGTATTGTCGGCCGCCATTCATATGCCGAAGACATTCAGAACTGGGTCCATGGGGTTATTGATTCAAAGCGGGCCAGGGGCTGGGACAATCAACTGAAAGATGAGCCTCTCTTTGAGGCCGTATATGAATCCCAGTGGCGCCTGTACCGGTCAGACAGAGGAAAGGGCTTTGGATATGATGTGATCCCCCATCTGGGAGGGAGGGTCGGCAATATTAATATTTACGCGAATGCAGGAGCGGAGATACGTTTTGGCTGGGGCCTTTCTGACAATTACGGGACGTGCCCTATCAGGGCAGGGTGTGAAACCGACAGCGCATCTGATTACACTGAGACAGGCTTTCCTGTTGATGACCTGTCAGGATTTCATTTTTTTCTGGCAGCGGACGGACGTTTTGTTTTATGGGACATAACACTTGACGGCAATGCCTTTCGAGATAGCCATAGCGTGGAAAAGGAGAACATAGTTGCTGACATTATGGCAGGAATAGCAATGGAATACAGCAGGATCAAGGTGTCCTATTCATATATATACCGGACAAAACAGTTCACAGCGCAGGACCGCAACCAGATTTTCGGGGCAGTCAGGGTTTCCTATTCGTACTGACACTTGTGACTTGCTGAGCAGCTGGTATTCGATCAAAAAATGGTGGGCGTGAGAGGACTCGAACCTCCACAGGTTACCCCACTAGATCCTAAGTCTAGCGCGTCTGCCAGTTCCGCCACACGCCCGATGAGATAATGTGTGTAAGAAATTTTATAAGATGTCCGGTGCTTTTGTCCAATGGTTTACGGGGTTCTGGGAGAAATCAAAGACTCTGTTCTCCCCGTTGTATCCTTATTGCATCTCTAATGGACAATCTGGGGTAAAATTTACTTTGCAATTTGAAATTGATTAAATAATTCGCTGCGACATAAGAAAAACTTACTATGATAAAACATGCCAATTTAATGCATTTATTTATTTTTCGTAGAAGATGAAACAACAGGCAAAAGGACTGTCCACGCAACTACCTAATTCAGAGAGAGGGTATATATTATGATCACACATCCCTGAGGACCATTTACAATCTTAAGATAAAAAACTTTACTTGTTTTTTTAATGACTGCTCAGCGCTTCCATATATGTATTCAGTAATTTGCGATAATGTGTTTCACCATTAAGATGGTTTTTAATATAATCCTTGGCGTTATCTCCCATTAATCTGACGTGATCAGGATTCTTTAACATATGCATAATGGAAAAACTTAATGCTTCTGCGTCTCCTGATCTGAAAATGAGCCCTCTGACATGGTCTTTGATCAACTCCGGTATCCCTCCAATGTTTGCGCCAATAACAGGTTTCCCGCAGGCAAATGCCTCAAATATTGTAAGGCCGGAATTTTCATACCACTCAGAAGGAACAATGACGAATCTGCTGTTTCTGTACAGGTCAAACAAATCTTCACGACTAAGATGACCCAAAAATTCTACAATATTGTTTTTGTCCCTTCGCCTGGTATAAGCAACCAGTTCATTCATAAATGGACCGCCACCGGCAATCTTGAGATGGGATAAATTAACGTTAATCGCTGCATCAATCAGCGTCTTTACCCCTTTTTCCTGTGTGATTCTTCCCACAAAAAAATAATAATCTTCAGGACTAACGTTGTCCTCAATAACCGGAAAATCTATAAAATGATCAATGTGAATTATTTTATTTTCGTTAAATCCGTATTCAATAAATTTATTTCTCAAAAACATGCTTGGAGCAATAAATATATCAACCAATTTATAGACTCCCATCATTCTGTGTATTATGGTTTCAAAGGCAGCCATTGTGCTTGCACTGAAAGATTCCTTTTTGCAGCGGGTTATCATAGGCCAGTAGAACTTCCTCTTTTTACACCTTTCGCAAATAAGACCTTTGGCTAAAAAAGATGTATTAGGACATATAATAGTGTAATCATGTAATGTCCAGACAATAGGGATATTATACTTTCTCAAGACATAAAGAATTGACGGGGTTATGTGATGGTGGATATTCTGCAGATGAGCAATGTCAGGCTTTTCTTTCTGAATGAGTGCCTCGATTTTCTGCCGGGCTTCTGTCGAATAAACGGTTCTTTTTATGACTTTTACTGCTGAAGACAGTTTTTTATCTTTTATTTCCTCTGCATAATTAATATAACTAACAAAATGATCAGAGTATTCACAATCATAATTGTCAGGGTGGTTCATAGAAAATATGACAACATTATGACCATTTTTTTTAAGCAGTTTCTTCAAAGAAAACATATACGTGCAGTCACCGCCACGGTTGTAGAAGTAATTGTTGACGATAAGAATTTTCATAAGAGAGTTAATCAGTAATTAATATTTTTGAAATGTTCCGTTATGAGAAAAAATATAGCGATAAGCGTCAAGAATGAGAATATTCCTTCAATAAAGGTGCAGATCAAGACATGGGTATTAATCATTCAGCCTGTATTGTCCTTTGTATTTAAATCCGTAAAAAATGAATGGTATGACCTTGCTCTTGATTTGCTTGATAAAAAGTTAGGATGCTTAATGAGTTCAGGGATTGTGCTGAGTTCGTCCGAGATGACAAAGCACGATGCTTTAGATAAGTCAACTAAGTACATTAATTATGAAAGAACTCCTTTTTGAGAAAGATATAGTATAGTATTTTATTATCTTGACATAAAAAATACAATTACATGTAAATATCAAATGATTTGAAGACAAGGAATAGACAGATTGGATTACCCTCAAGGGCCCTGACTGATAAGAAAAAGGCCTTTGCAGGCATGCGGCTCCTTGCCATATCTGTGAAAAAACTGAGGGCGGCCTTCAGCGATCTGCTGCCCATTATCCTTGTTATCGCTTTTTTCCAGATTGTGGTTATCCGGCAGCCTCTTCCCCAGTTAACCGATGTACTCATCGGCTCGATGCTGGTTCTGGCCGGATTGACTCTCTTTATTCAGGGGCTTGAGATGGGCCTGTTTCCTGTTGGAGAGGCCATGGCCCATGCCCTTGCCCGGAAAGGCAGTCTGTTCTGGCTTCTTATATTTTCCTTTGCTCTCGGATTTTCGACTACTGTTGCCGAGCCTGCCCTTATCGCTGTGGCCCAGGAGGCTGCAGAAATCGCAAGTAAAGGGAGCCTCATTCCGGACAGTGAAATATCTATAAGGGAATACGCCCTGGGCCTGCGGATGTCGGTCGCCTTCTCGGTCGGTCTGGCAATTGTAATAGGAGTACTCCGCATTCTGAGAGGGTGGCCGGTCCACTACCTGATTATCGGTGGCTATGTCGTTGTGATGCTTATGACCGCGATCGCGCCGGAGGAAATTATCGGCATAGCCTATGACGCGGGAGGGGTGACTACTTCAACAGTAACAGTGCCGCTCGTTGCAGCACTCGGGGTGGGGCTGGCCTCTATAATTAAAGGCCGCAACCCTCTGCAGGACGGCTTTGGTCTTATCGCTTTTGCTTCCCTGCTGCCCATGATATTTGTTATGGGCTACGGGATGATTGTTTTTGGTTAACATAGAGGAGAATTGCTGATGACGCTGCTGATCGATTTTGCCAAAGTTTTTCTGGCTACATGTCGTGACGTACTGCCGATTATCATTCTTATAACATTCTTCCAGCTGGCTGTACTGCGCCAGCCGATCCCTCATCTTCGCCGGCTGGTTATTGGTGCTGTGCTTGTTGTTGTCGGCCTTGCCCTGTTTCTTGCAGGACTTGAAAGGGCGCTTTTCCCCCTTGGAAAAATAATGGCAGCACAGCTGTCGGATCCGGTCTTTATATCCGGCGCAGGAGAGGCATCCGGCCGCGTCAACTGGAAAGATTACGGCTGGATTTATCTTTTTGGAGGGATGATAGGCTTTGCTACTACCATTGCCGAACCCGCGCTCATAGCAGTTGCCTTAAAGGCAGGGGAGGTGTCTGCCGGTACCATCAGTCAGCGGGGACTGCGCATTACTGTTGCGGCTGGTGTTGCTATCGGTATCAGCCTCGGTACCTTTCGCATTGTCAGCGGTACTCCGATCTTTATCTACATACTTGCCGGATATATAATTGTAGTCATACAAACTATATTCGCTCCAAAAAAAATAATAGCATTGGCATACGATTCCGGAGGGGTCACCACATCGACAGTGACTGTACCTCTTGTAGCGGCCCTCGGTCTCGGGCTGTCTTCAACTGTTCCGGGCCGAAATCCCGCTCTTGATGGATTTGGCCTTATCGCATTTGCCAGCCTGTTTCCGATTATTACGGTAATGGGTTATGCTCAATACACAAGCTGGTCAGTCAAGCGGGCCAGAAAAAAATATAAGGAGGGTGAGAATGAAGTTTAAAGTCATTTTAGCGTCAGTCAAAGCCGACAAGACGGACCGGGTGGTTGATGCGGCCAAGGAGGCCGGCGCAACCGGCGCGACAATTATTCCGGCAAGGGGCACCGGTATCCATGAGGCAAAGACATTTTTCGGTCTCACCCTCGAAGACCGGACCGACATCATCATGTTTGTAGTGGAAGAGCATATCGTAACTACGATCCTGGACGCCATTAACACTGCCGGGGAATTCAAGAAGCCGGGGACAGGCATTGCCTTTGTTTTAGCGGTGGAGCATGTGATAGGCCTCGAAAGCCAGATTGAACGATTCAGGGAAGAAGTGCGTGACCAGTATTTATAGTGAAATCACCACGTCAGACCTTTGCATGGGACAGGTGCAGATATATATATTAAAAAAGGAGAATGGTTATGAGTTCAGATAAGACGCAGATTGTCAGGGCAGGAGCTGTCATGCGGAAGGAAGTCCAGTCAATCGACGGAATGGCGACTGTAAAAGAGGCTGTTGCCATGATGCGTGCACATCACGTATCTGCCCTGCTGGTGGAAAAAAGGCATCCAGATGATGCCTGGGGCATAATAACTGTCCATGACATGGTCCTGAAGGTTATACTGCCGGGACGCTCATCAGATGAGGTGAACGTATATGAAGTCATGACAAAGCCGGTCATTACCGTGCCCGTGGACATGGATGTCCGGTATGTTGCACGGCTTCTCAGCAGGGCCGGCATTCGAAGGGCCCCTGTTGAGGATGGGAAGAAACTGGTCGGCATGATCTCCCTGTCATCGCTGGTGCTTGATAATGATCTGTTTTAACTCTGATTATTCATAATGCCGAATAAAATCATTACAGGACTTGTCGTTCTGGTGCTTGCAGGTATCGGCCTGTTTTTTGTTTATCCTGACATCTCAAAACTGAATAAAGAAAATCCGGTGAAGACATCATTTATGAAAGACCGCGAAAAGGAATGGCGGAAAAGTGGAAAGACCTTAAAGATAAAACAGAGATGGGTCCCGCTTAACAGGATATCGCCGTACCTTGTAAAGGCGGTTCTCATAGCCGAAGATGACAAGTTCTATCAGCATGAAGGGTTTGACTTTGAAGCGATCCAGAAGGCGATCGAAAAAGACATCAAACAGAAAAAGTTTAAGTTCGGCGGGAGCACCATAAGCCAGCAGCTTGCAAAAAATCTCTATCTTTCGCCCTCAAAAAATCCTCTCAGGAAACTGGTAGAGGCCTTTCTCACATGGAGGCTCGAAACAGCCCTTTCCAAGAAAAGGATCCTGGAGATCTATCTGAACGTGGCTGAGTGGGGTGATGGGATATATGGCATAGAGGCGGCGTCTTTACATTACTATGGAAAACCTGCGGCAGGCCTCGGCCCGGAAGAGGCTGCAAGGCTTGCGTCAGTGCTTCCCAATCCCAGGAAGTATAATCCTGCAGGGACCTCAAGATATGTGGAAAACCGTTCACGGACTATCTATAACATCATGGTAAAAAGAGGCATTGTGACAGAGGACTTTGAAATTAACGAACAGGCGGAATAAGGATGAGCAGGCGGGACAGAAAGCTCCGTACAAACTGCTACGTTTTTATCAGCCTCACCCTTATGTCACCAAATCCAGGCGCCCCGGTGCATGACGTGATATTTTCGGGGTCATGGAGCTCATTAATATTCGGAGTGTATTCAGAAGTCTGATTCATAAAGCCGAGGCCTGAGGCATTCTGCCCCCCGGGGCCGAATGCGGTCTTGATGGTCCCCGGCATAATTTCTTCAGTCAAAAAGACCTTGCCCTTTAATCTGTTTCCAAGAGGATTTTCGAGAGCCACGAGGTCTCCGGTCTTAAGGTCAAGGGCTTCCCCCTCTGTCCTGTTAATAGCCAGTACGGGAATTGACACACTGCATGGACTGAAAGTAGTTTCTCCGTTGCCCTGCAGGCCGTTCCTGATTTGTGCATCAGCAGAATCCGGCATAGTATATTTGAAATGATCGTTTAATGGCTCCATGCATTCCGTATTTGTCTCTGAAAGGTACGGGCAGACCACTGTCATTGTCATGGCATGATGTACCCTGCCGCTTATTAACTGGAAGGGATATTCAGGATATGTATTTTTATACAAGGTATTGCCGGGGTTCCACCTGCTCTCGGCCCAGTAAAAGGTCGTTGGAATTTCTGTTCCGAAGATGCTGTTTATATTCTCAATATAGCTGAACCTGAATTCGAATTTCTTAGATGCTGTCCCGGGGTATTTCCCTGAGGGAGAAGCGGCAGCGTTTTTGTATCTGTAGTAACTCGCAGGCCAGACTGCAACCCCGTTGTGTTTTCTGAGCCAGTCAGCAGTGACCGGCTCACCATGTTTTAAGATTATATTTCCCCAGACAGCATCAGGATTATCAGGGACACCCCTGATGAGGCAACCCTCAGGAAGACCTGGATACGGGAGGGGCTGCCCTATATTATAAAAACCGGGAGTCTCTGAGAGTATCTCGTTTATGAACGCTTCTTCATCATTATATTTAAGCCTGAAATCTTCGGCCTTGATATCAGGGTCACCGTTTTTTATCAGCGCATCGGAAAGAGCGATCATGAACTCATAGGGTGTTTTGGATTCATGAAGTGGCTTTATTACCTGGTCCCTGAGTGCTATTTCAGGGCTCATTGTATAGACATCGCTGACCCCCATCCTCTCGAGGTAGCCTGCTTCAGGCAGGACAATGTCGGCGTATTTCCCGGTTTCGGTAATATGTGTGTCAATGAATACCATTAGCTCAAGGAGGTAATCATCACCATTTTTTGCAGTCAGCGCCTCCTTCCACGCTGATGTGTTGCCTGCTGTAATTACAGGATTCCCGGCCCTTGTTACAAAGGCCTTGACCGGATAATGGTAATCCTTAAACGGCCCGTATTTTATCCGCACCCCCTTTTTTATTTTTACAGGGAGGTCGGCCAGGACACCTTTTAATGACGCCGGATAGTCTCCGAAATTGTCCTTGTTCAGTTCGGACAGCTTTCCGGTGACCTGTCTGCCGTTTATTTCTCTGTTTACCACTTTGTCCAGGAACTTTTTGCCGACCGTGATGGCCCCCTTCTTCGGCTTCTGGCTGTCGACAAATACAAGTCCCCCCGGGACGTCCATATTGCCGGTTATAAGACAGAGGGCGGTCATGAGAATTGATGTCACGTCTCCGTTTGTATGATGGGATGTCCCGTGCATGCCGATTTCGATTGCAGCCGGTTTGGTGATGCCGAACAGGTGAGATATCTTTTTTATGTTGTCAGTTGAAATTCCTGTCTTTTCCTCTGCCCAGTCAAGGGTGAAGTAGTACAGGTCATTGGCAGGGTCTTTCTTTTTTGAATATTCAAGGAACGCGTCTTTAAATTCCTGCCAGCCGAGTGTATATTTTTCGATAAAGCCGTGGTCAATATATTTTGCTGAAGGCAGGTCCCCTGAATCGTTCTTAATAATAAAGTACAGCATGGATGCAAGCAGTGCAGCGTCTGATCCTGGCCTGACCGGCAGCCAGAAGTCTGCGTGGGCAGCGGAATTTGTATAGGCGGGGTCTATGACGATGTATATGCATCCGTTTTCTTCACGGGCTGCCGGGATGCCTCTGGACATGTAGTTAAAGCGTGTTGCGACAAACGGGTTGCTCCCAACATTGAGGAGGAGTTTAATGTCATGTTTCTCATTAAGGAACAATTCGCCGTCTTCGTTTCTTAACAGGAGCGGTCTCTGGATATCAGGGAGGGGCCTTTCATCGCCTGTCATTAAGGCCTGTCCCCATTTTCTGTTCGGGTCGCAGATGCTGCCATGGTTAAATGTATTGGGAGTGCAAAGGGCATGGAACAGCCGGTAATAGGCCTCTCTGTCGGTCACGTCTCCGCAGTCCATGAAAACGGATTCAGGACCGTATTTCTTTTTTATAGCCACCAGTTTTCGGGCAATAAAATCAGAGGCCTCTTCCCATGTGATCTCTTTCCATTTATCTTCACCCCGCTTCCCTGACCGCATTAAAGGGGTCTTTATCCTGTGTGGAGAGTAAGTAAGCTGAAGCCCGGAAGCACCCTTCGCACAAAAGGTCCCGCTGTTTACCAGTGTGTGAGGGTTCCCATAGATTTTTTTTGCAATTCCGTTTTCCACAAGCACTGAGATCCCGCATTCAGATGGACACATGGCGTCAGATGTATAGACCAGTTGTGAGGAAATTTCCGGGTCAGTTGTCTGCTGTTTTGCTGAGGTGCGGCGTAATGGAGGAATGCCTGCAACCTGATAATCCTTCAGGGGAGAATCTGCCAATGTCCTGCTGTAAGTGTAAAAAACCAGCGGGTTGGTGCCGAGGTCAGGGTTAAGGGCCTTGACGTTATTATTTTCGAGGGCGAGAGATATATCGCTTTTTTTATCATTTATGTCCCCGAATACCATCGCCTTTCCCATGCAGTTCTGTACGCAGACAGGCAGCAGTCCCTGCATCAATCTTCTTGTATAACAGAAATCACATTTTTCAGCGGTTCCCCTGTCGGGACTGACACTGATCGCATTATAAGGGCATTTGTCATAGCACATCTGGCAGCCGGTGCATTTAGTGTCATCCAGCAGCACTACCCCCTGCTGATTTCTGTACAGGGCATGTTCTTCACATCCCTCTATGCAGGGGGCGGAGGCGCAGTGATTACACAGACGGGGCAGAAAGAACTTGCGAATGTCCGGATAGCTGCCTGAACGGTATGTTTCTACTTTACACCTGAACGTTCCCAATGGGATATCGTACTCGGCCTTGCAGCTTACCTGGCAGGCAAAGCAGCCGACGCATCTGTCCAGGTTAATTAACATCGCGTATCTTTTGTTCTGTTTGGCCATAGGTTTAATTTAACGGATATTGCTTGTAAAATAAAACACCTTCAGTATTGTCACTCCCGCGTACATATTGTGTCGCAATCCCGAAATATACGCTTTTTGTCATTCCTGCGAATGCAGGAATCTCGCTATCCCAGGCACTTTCAAAATGCATAGATTCCGGCACTCAGGCCGGGTGACAATTCTGACACAGCCTGGCAGGCAGGAATCCAGGTTTATCAATAAGCTTCTGGATTCCTGCATTTGCAGGAATGACGGCAAATGAAAGTTATTAATTTCATTTGTATTGATTGACAGTGCATATATAAAATGTTATTTTCAGAACACTGGTCATGAAAAAACCTCAGGAGATGATCATCTATAATATCTTCCCCCTTCTGGCCGGAAGATTTTCTCAGTGGGGGGAACACTTCAGGCGGGCCTCAGAAATGGGATTCAACTGGATATTTGTGAACCCGATACAGCGGCCCGGCTATTCAGGAAGTTTGTATTCGATCTCGGATTATTTCAGTTTCAACCCCCTGTTGACGGATGAGAGCAGCAGGAAGAGTCCTGAGGGCCAGGTCAGGAATATGATCGCAGAGGCCCATAGATACGGTCTCAGGGTCATGATCGACCTGGTTGTCAACCACTGTGCCTTTGATTCAGATATCACAAGGAAGCATCCCGGGTGGTTTTCCTGGGAAAGAGCGGAGGTAGTCCATCCATTCTGTTATGGCGACGACGGCAAAAAGGTCGTATGGGGTGATCTTGCCAAGTATGATTACGAGGGAACCAATGACCCTGAGGGCCTTTATCAGTTTATCAAGGAGATAGTCGATTTCCTTATCAGCCTGGGCTTTCAGGGCTTCAGGTGTGACGCGGCTTATCAGCTTCCCGGTAAGTTTTGGAGGAAGCTGATAAGGGATACGAAAAAGAACAATCCCGGGGTCCTCTTTTTTGCCGAGACACTTGGATGCACCGCGGACCAGACCAGGACAACGGCAAGGGCTGGCTTTGACTATGTCTTTAACAGTTCCAAATGGTGGGACCTGAAGGGCCACTGGCTGATGGCGCAGTATGATCTTACGAGAGATGTCTCTGATTCAATCAGTTTCCCTGACAGTCATGATACAGCAAGGCTTATGGAAGACCTTAATGGAAACATTGCCGGAGTGAAACAGCGTTATCTGCTGGCAGCGCTGTTTTCAGCCGGTGTTATGATGCTTATGGGATATGAGTTTGGTTTTCGCAGGAGGACTCATGTTGTGAATACAAGGCCTGAGGACTGGGAGAAGACCGGGGTTGATCTCACGGAATTCATAAAAAGGGTCAATTATATCAAGAAGACGTACAGTGTTTTCCAGGAGGACACGCCAACAGAGATATTGCAAAACAGTAATCCGAATATTCTGATCTTATGGAAGGCCTCCACCCGCACTGATGATGAAGCCCTTATCCTCCTGAACAAGGACATCAAAGGCAAACAGCGCTTTTATGCGGAGAGCCTCAATGAATTCGTTCTTGCCGGGGCACCCCTTCAGGATGTTTCCCCTGAGTATCCGCTCGAATTTATTCCGGAACCATTTGATTATGAATTGAATCCGGGGCAGGGGCTTGTTTATGTAACAAAAAGGGACAGAGCAAGACAGGGTGCATGATGATCGGGCCGGCGAATCCGGGAATAATTATCTGGCAGAGTCTTCAAAAATGAACTTGCAGCATCCCAGATCCAGTACCTGATTGTTTGAAGAAAGATGGGACTTGAGGTTCTCTGTAATATGATAAATCCTGTGGACCCCCTCTTTTCTCTTTCTGACAAGGCCTGATGTTTCCAGGATCTTGAGATGCTTTGAAATATTATAGGTCTTTATGCCGAGGATAGTTGATAAATCCTGAACGGATGCCTCATTGTTCAAAAGGGTATGAATAATCTGGAGGCGGTTTTCATCTGCCAGGGCCTTTAATATCGTTGTCCAGTTAAGATGTGACTCGACATTGGAATTATTGCCCGTTAGTTCCATGTATTTAATATATGTGCTTCCTGTATTAAAATCAAGGCATTTCTGGCGAATAAGAAATCCAGGACAGAGATAACACTTGAAGCAGTAATATTGAAATAATTTATTGTTGATAATTGATTTATTAAAATTTCTAATTGTTACAGAAAATAGTTGTATGTTATAATCCGTCGACCAAGTTCTTACGTATTAATATTTCTAGAATAATAAGAGGTAAAATTCAATATGCTGCTTTATCTGTTTCTTGTAGTATATTTCTTTATCTTGATCACCGTCTTTATATATGCCTCACACAGGTATTATATGGTCTATCTTTATTACAGGCACCAGAAAGACAGGCCGGTCCTAAAAAACAAGCTGGATAAATTGCCGCGTGTTACAGTTCAGTTGCCGGTTTATAATGAGATGTATGTTGTGAAACGGCTGATTGCAGCGTCCTGCGAAATTGATTATCCCATAGAGCTGCTCGATATTCAGGTGCTTGATGATTCTACGGATGAGACCAGGGAAATAACCCGGAAATGCGTCGAGGAATTCAGTGCAAAGGGTTTTGATATAAGTTATATCTACCGTGAAAACAGGGAAGGCTATAAAGGTGGCGCACTCGAGAACGGGCTCAAGTATGCCAAAGGCGAATTTGTCGTTGTGTTTGATGCTGACTTTGTCCCTCAGAGAGATATATTGGAAAAGACCATCCATTTTTTTGCAGATAAATCCGTAGGCATGGTGCAGACACGATGGAGTTACCTGAACAGGGGATATTCTTTTATAACCAAGATACAGGCCATTATGCTTGACGGCCATTTTGTTATTGAACACACAGCAAGAAACTGGTCCGGCAGGTTTTTTAATTTTAACGGCACTGCAGGGGTCTGGCGGAAAGAAGCAATAACATCAGCAGGCGGATGGCAGAATGACACCCTGACTGAAGACCTGGATTTAAGCTACAGGTCACAGCTTAAGGGATGGAAGTTTATATTCCTGAAAGATGAACTTACCCCTTCAGAGATTCCTGTTGAGATCAACGGGTTCAAGAGCCAGCAGCATCGCTGGGCCAAGGGATCGATCCAGACCGCCAAAAAAATACTCCCAGCGATTTTAAAGAGTGACCTCCCGTTAAAAGTGAAGGTAGAGGCGTTCTTTCATCTCACAAATAACCTGTCGTACCTGCTTATGCTTGTACTCTCTGTGCTGATTTATCCGTCCATGGTCGCCAGGATCAATATAGGATGGTTCAGGATGCTGGTGGCTGATGTGCCGTTTCTCCTTTTTGCCACAGTCGGGATTTCCTTTTTCTATATATGTTCGCAAAGAGAGGCATATAAGGACTGGAAATCAAGGATTATGTATCTGCCTATGCTGATGTCACTTGGCATAGGTCTTTCAGTCAATAACTCAAAAGCGGTCCTGGGTGCTATCTTTAACAAAAAGACGGAATTCAAACGGACCCCCAAGTACAATATTGAGAAGAAAAAAGACATGTGGCTCGGAAAAAAATACAAGGGGGAGATAACCCTTCTTGTATTAATGGAACTGTTCCTTGGCATCTATTTTACCTTTAATATATATTTTGCGTTTATAAACAAAATTTATGTGTCAATCCCGTTTCTTATGATGTTTCAGATGGGGTATTTTTATGTTGCTTTTTTGTCAATTGTTCAAGTAGTATTGAGTGGCATAGCTTCAAACAGATGGGCCAGAAATATCATTTCTAAAGCGAAGACGGAAGACGTTGTTGCTGCATAACGGACTCTATATTAAGGTAATAATATTATTTTTTAAATAATATACTATTAAACCAAAAGGAGTATGGGCTATGAGAAGAAAAGTGGTTTTAATGTTTTTGATGTTAGCAGGATGTCTTTTTATCTCAAATAATGCTCTTGCGGCCTGGACACAGGCAAAGGGACATTCTTATAATCAGTTGACTTTAAGTCATTACAAGACTATTGAGAAATTTACTACAATCGAAAAGCATGAAGCAGTTGATGGAGTATCAAAGTCCAGTGAAATTAAAGATACCCATGCAAAACCGTACAGGAATGAAGAAGAGGAATTTACAGCAACAAAACTGTCATATTATGTTGAGTACGGACTTATAGAAGATCTTACGGTTATTTTTTCAGGTGGTTTCGAATACGTTAGATCAAATGATATCTTAAACAATACAGGGGATACGGACGAAGTCACCGGGATTGGTGACATTATTCTTGGAGTTAGACAGAAAATAAGCAACAATGTAGCCGGAGGACCGATGTCTGTCCAGCTTGATATCAAGATTCCTGAGGCATATGATTATGATAATCCGGTTGATTTTCAAGCTCTTGGAGACGGTCAGTATGATGCCTTGTTAAAATTAAAATATGGCCGGGGGTTCAGTTGGGGATATGCTGTTCTGGATGCCGGATACAAGTACAGATTTGAAAATGAGCAGCTTGATCCTTTTACATTTAAGCCTTCAGACACTGTAATTGTCTCCCTGAGCGGCGGTTATAATGCCACTCCCTGGCTGTCTATAAGGGCAAAGCTTGACTGGGACAAGTCTATTGGAAATGCAAAAATATCAAATGAATTTATAACATATCATGGACCTGACGGCCTGTCCGAGGAGACCGCAAAGACCGTGATGATCCTGGACACGCTGGGTCTTGAAAAAGACTCTTTGACTGCCGGGCTTGCCCTGGCCTTTACAGTTGCCAAGAATATGCAGGTTGTTGCTTCATATGACTGGACACTGGATGGCACCGGACCATTTAAGGACTGGAACTTTGGTCCATTTAAATCAAGAAATTCTTCAATCGGGGAGACATTAAGTCTGGCACTGGCCTACTCTCACTGATTGGCCAGTCTCTCATTGATAAGTAAATTGAAGGTGCTTTCTTTTATAAAAGAAGAAAGCACCTTTTCTTCTTTTTATTGTAAAGATGAAACTTGGAAAACAATTCATTATAATACTTCTGACTGTTTTGTCTCTCTACACGTTCAATAACAGATATACCCTGACCGCTGTTTTTTATCAGACTCTCGGATTTCAGGACAAGGCCATTGACAGCTTTGCAAAAGCAATTGATGTCGATCCTCAAAACGCTTACGCTTATTACCAGCTTGGACTGATGTATAAGGAAAGGGGCGCTTTTGACAGTGCCGAACGCGTTTACAGGAAATTGCTCGACATCTTCCCTGCTCATCCCCATGCAAATTATGACCTGGGTTATGTGTACAGAGAGAAGAAAGATTATTATAGGGCAATGGATCAGTATCAGAAGGCCCTCAAAATAGATCCGGACAATGCCTTTGTTCATTATGACCTCGGTTTTATTTATAAGGAAAAGGGCCTTTATGAAGAGGCGCTTTCGGAATACCGGAAAGTCCTTAAAACAGACCCTTCCCATCGTTATGCTTTATGGGACATTGCGGCTGTATATGAAACTTTGGGAAAGAAAGACATGGCAGAAGAGCAGCTCCGGCACTACCATGAAATGACGGACTGCAGTTTCAGAAGATTCTGGAACTGCATGGACTAATTGCAAATTACCGCTTATATATCAATAAACCTCCTCCTGTGTTGCTCCTGGTACGTTTGGCTTTACGGAAAGAGGGACTGCCTGTCATTTACCGACCGGCTGACAGGCACGTTCATTTTATGCCTGACCCAGATAATTGCAACAGAGATGCTGCTGGGATTAGTCTTTAAAAGCCTCTATCCATTACCTCTCTTCCTGCTTAATTTATTCATATCTGCTGGTGTTTTGGTCCTGGCATCAAGGACTGGTAACAAATCAGGTCTTTTCAGGGAGATAAAGGATGAGACCTTTCGTATTTCCGGAATCATTTCAAAGGATAAAATACTCTTATGCCTGTTCACTCTCTTTTTGCTGTCTGTGGGATGGATGATATTTCTGGGGTATCTTTTCCCTTCTTATGCATGGGACGCTCTCTATTATCATCTGCCTATAGTGGGACAGATTATGCAGAGCGGTGCCATCGGGGATACACGGAGCCCTTCATTTATACAGCAGTATATAAATATATTCCCGAAAAACATTAATCTTTATTTCCTCTGGAATGTCATATTCCTGAAGAACGATGTTGTTGTGGATCTGGGCCAGCTGGTTTTTACAATTGCAGGAGTGCTTTCCATTTACAGCATGGCTGTCAAGCTGAAAGTAACAGAAAAATACGCGATATACTCTGCCCTCCTTTTCTTTTTTACCCCGGTCCTGATGTTACAGTCAACAGTAAACTATGTTGATGGCGCTGTATCGATGCTTCTGCTTATTGCAGTCAATTTCTTAATGTATGATGATATGGAAAGTCATACTGCCGGATATTATCCGGGAGAAACATTTAACAAGAGAGCAATGCCGCTCCTGTTATCGGGACTTGCAGCCGGTCATTTGCTGGGCTCTAAGCCTACAGGTCCGGTGTTCATTATTGCAATATTCACTGTGCTCTTCATTCAGGAAGTCGTCAAACTCAAATCTGCATCAGCAAACAGGGGCTATGCGTTGAAAGAAAGTTTCAGGTCCTATTTAGTCTGCTTTGTTATGCCGGTTTTCCTCATTGGCGGTTACTGGTATATTAGAAATTTGATTCTCTACGGCAACCCGGTATATTACATGGATGTGTCTGTTTTTAATATACATCTTTTCAAGGGGCTGAAAAGTGACTGGGTTGAACCGGCCCCGGATATAATTAATTCACTTAATTATCTTATGAGGCCCTTATATGTATGGCTGGAGCGGGTAGGGTACTATCTGTATGATTCAAGGATGAGCGGGTTCGGCCCGATATGGTTTATTCTGTTCCTGCCCGGGATCATTATCTCATTTGTCCACGCTCTGATAAAGAAAAGATACAGATTTCTTTTTGCAGTCTCAATTCTTCTTCTCACATTCATGTTGCACCCGAGGAACTGGACTACGAGATATGTCATTTTCATTGTCGGACTGGGGGCACTGTCTTTCGGGTTTGTACTCGACTATTTTAACAAGAAGGAAAATATATTGAAAATCATTGCACTGGTGCTTGCAGCATATACCCTGCTGACAGTCAATTCACCCTGTATCATGCCTGAAAAGATCAGGGAGTTTATTCACCTGTCTGCAGGAGATCGTACTCTGTCCCGTCATAAGCCGTCCAATATTGATACAAAGGTACGGGATGAATACGGGTACTGGATATGGATAGAGAACAATATATCTAAGGAAGACACTCTTGCATATACATTTGTAGATACGAATGTGGATACGTCCAGGCCATTCTTTTTCAGGCCGTTATGGAACAGGGCATTTTCGAACAAGGTTGTCTATATCAGTTCTGATAATTATAAAGAATGGGTTAATAAACTGGCGGACAATGGTGCCTCGTATATATTGGTCAGGAAAGCTTCAACTGAAGATCAATGGATCGAAAAAGAGCGAAGGCTTTATTATTCTCTCAGCTGGATGGGGAATATAAAAGAGAAATTTGAGATCATGTATTCTGATGATAACTACAGGATAGTGAAATATAATAAAGGATAAAGGATGAAGGCTGATCACAGTAAAAACATATTATTTGTTCTTTATCTTTTGAGTGTGCTTGTTCTGGCGGTAATATATTTTACCGTTCCTGAAAGAACGGAATTTATAGAGTTCAATATAAGGTGGTGGAAGGAGTTCTTCGGTGTCCTGGGCGCTCTTACCCATAGTTAAGTGTTATAATTGAGATAACAGGTGTGTTCCTGAATATTATATAGAAATTTCAAATACATCAATTAAGTCGTTGACTTTGAAGGTGTGATTTACAGATAATTAGAACGGTATTTTTTATGGCAGACAATAAAAATAAAATAATAAACCAGAGGGCGTTATTTATAGTTCCGCCAACTGGTCTCTTTTACAGAGATGACCGCTGTCAGGTTTCTTTGAAGGGGGTCTCAAATGCCCCTCGTCCCCCGTTGGACCTGGCATACATGTCCGCTATACTCGAAGAGAATGGTTTCGAGTGCAGGATGAGGGACTACCCTGTTGAAAACGGTGGCTGGCAGGATGTTGAGAACGATATAAGGGAATTTACCCCGTCCATGCTTGTCATTTACACGACTATTACCTCAGTAAAAGAAGACCTCCGCGCGTGCAGTATGGCAAAGGAGATTGATCCCGGAATTATCACCATAGCAAAGGGCGGAGACACTACTATCAGTCCGGAGGAAAGGCTCGAGATGTGCGGAGACCTTGATATAGCCATCATAGGCGAACCGGAACTGACCATGCTGGAGATAGCCCTGGGCAGGGAACTTGAAGAGATTAAAGGCATCTGTTACAGAGAGAACGGGAAGATAGTCAAAACACCCAGAAGACCGTTTATAGAGGACCTCGACAGTCTTCCTTTTCCTTCCAGGCATCTTCTTGACCAGAGTAAATACGTCAGACCTGATACAGGAGAAATCCTGACAACCATCCAGTCGGGCCGGGGCTGTCCGGCAAAGTGCATTTACTGTCTGAGCAGGGTTGTGGCAGGCGCTGATTTACGGCTCCGATCTCCGAAGAATGTGGTTGATGAACTTGAGCATTGCGTAAATGATTATGGCATCAGAAACTTCTTTTTCAGGGCGGACACTTTTACATGGGACAAGGAATGGGTCATAAGTGTTTGCAAGGAGATAATCTCCAGAAAGCTTGATATACAGTGGGTCGCAAACAGCAGGGCCAATACCGTGGATGATGAAAGGCTTGTATGGATGAAAAAGGCGGGCTGCTGGCTTGTGTCCTTTGGTGTTGAGAGCGGCAGTCAGTATATACTCGATATGACGAGGAAAGGAATAACACTGGAAGAATCAAGAGAGGCCCTTCGGCTTGCAAAAAAACACAAGCTCAAGACCTTCGTAACGTTTCTTATCGGTATGCCATGGGACACGAGAGAAACAATAATGGAGACCTTTGATTTTGCAAGAGAGATCGATGGTGATTTCTTTGAGGTCATCCTGCCTTTTCCCTTTCCGGGCACAACCTATTATGAAATAGCAAAGAGAGACAATCTTATCCTGGACGGAGCATATGATAACATCTACGATCATTTCAATTCTGTTGTTAAGACCTATCATCTTTCCGCGGATGAGCTGACTGAAATGAAAAAGAAATCCTTCTGGTATTTATATGCCAGGCCCCGCTACATCAAAAAAATAATTTCACAGTGTGATTCACCGAAGGCATTTAAAAATTATCTTTCATTCGGCATCAACAAGATGAAAGCCCATTTCGCTTCAACCCGTTAATTATTATCTCCCGGTGTGCCCTTCTGATTTTCAGGAATGTTCATAATACACCTGCTTTTCAGTCTGTGCAACCCAGTTGCCTCATAATAAAATGTTACCGAAGGAGTGCTGACTCAGGATTATTTTTTATAACAAGTTTTGAATATATTTTTGAGTTTAACTTCAATCG
>QZIL01000045.1 GCA_003599025.1 Nitrospiraceae bacterium
CTCCTCCGTGAACTTCTTCTTCATCTGTGCCTCCTTTTGAGTGGTTGTTATTTTACACTCTAACTACTGTTGGCACAATTTCCGGGGGGTATTCCCTAAGTACTAACAAGTTTGATTAAGCCCCCATTTGCTTAGTGATAGGCACCCAATCCTTTCGTTTTCAGCCATTAAAATACCCCTTAATACAGTCAATGACATATGAAGTGTCTTCCATGCTCTGAAGTGGTTCAACCGGCAAACTTACTACACTCTGTGCAGCTGCTTCGGCATTTTCAAGATTTCCAAATGACTTGCTCCTGCCATCGCCGAACACCTTCATTTTGTGTAACGGGAATGGATAGTAAATCATAGTAGAGACCCCTTTCTCTTTGAGGTGGTTCTGTAGTTCGCCTCTTTTCCCATTGAGAATCCTGATTGTATACTGATGGTAAACATGAAATGCATCTGTAAGACATTCTGACAGAATAATGTCCTTAATATCTTTTAATCCTTCATTGTATTGATCCCCAACCTGACGCCTCTTGCTGTTGAATTCATCAATATATTTAAACTTTGCCAGCACAATTGCCGCCTGTAAAGTGTCCAGGCGGGCGTTGTAGCCCACGTGGTCAACATTATACTTGTCTTTACCTCCATGCTTGAGCAACATACGTACTAGTTCCATAGTTTTATCATCATTTGTTGCTACCAGACCTCCGTCCCCAAAGCCTCCGAGGTTCTTAGATGGGAAGAAACTGAATGAGCCTGTTGTACCGATAGAGCCAAGCTTCTTGTCCTTCCACCCTGCGCCAAAGGCTTGTGCCACATCTTCGATAACAAACAGGTCGTGTTCTTCGGCAATATTCATTATTTCATCCATATTGCAGGACTGTCCATATAAATGAACAGGAATAATGCCAACAACGTTCTGGTTTGATTTTATATAATCTTTTATTTTTTTTATGTCGATATTGTACGTTCCGGGATCAATGTCAACAAAGACAGGCGTTGCTCCTGACCTGAGTATTGCATCTCCTGTAGCTGTAAATGTAAATGATGTAGTTATAACCTCATCGGTCTTATTGAAATACTCCTGGTTTTTTAGTTTTATCGCCTGTGCCCTCAGTGACAATACAAGTGAGTCTGTTCCGGAACATATGCCTATGCAATGCTTGACACCGAGATAACCGGCCAATTCATCTTCCAGCTTTTTTACCTCCGGACCGAAAATCCATTTTTGATGCTCAAGACACGTCTTTAGAGCTACATCTATGTCTGCCTGCATGTATTCATATTCAAGTCTTAAATCAAGCATCGGTATCTGCCTCATCTATTTAACCTCCTCCTTTATTACAACAAGTTTCTTCTTTTTAAGAGCGTACTTACTTTTACAGTTCTTACAAGTTGCCTTGTCCTTACTGAAATTTAACGGCACTCCGCAGATGCATGCCCAGCCTATCTGTTTGGCGGGAACTCCGGCCATGACTGCATAATCAGGGACGTCTGCCTTGACTACAGCGCCCGCGCCTATTAAAGAGTACCTCCCGATAGTTACACCGCAGACTATTGTGGAGTTAGCGCCGATCGTAGCTCCTTTTTTTACCAGTGTCTCAAGGTACTCATGCTTTCTCTCAACAAATGCCCTGGGATTATACACATTTGTAAATACGCAGGAAGGGCCGCAAAATACACTGTCTTCGAGTGTCACACCTTTATATATGGAAACATTGTTCTGGATTTTGCATTTGTTGCCAATAACTGCATCAGGTCCTACAGCAACATTTTGTGCGATTATGCAGTTTTTCCCAATTTGTGAACCTGATAATATATGAGAAAAATGCCATACTTTTGTACCGTTTCCTATGGAAACATTATTATCCACGAAAGAACTCTCATGGATGAAGTATTTTTGAGTTTCAGATGCCCCCTTCTGATTTATATTCAGCAATCCTTTTTCAGCAAGCTCAAGTATCTTGAGAACACTTAGCCCTTCGTTGCCATCGGTTTTCGGGTTTTTCCTTTCCTGAATGCAATCAATGAAATGTCTGAGCTCTTCCTTGAGAGGTTCTTTTTTATCAAATGGAACGCTGTGACAATCAGCCTTTTGGGCGACGGGAATTTTCCCATTCTGCCATTCGATTTTATGAGGGTATATGAACAGTTTCTCCTGACTCATATCATCAAAAACAGCCATGGCCTTTGAACCGACTACAATTAACTTCTGTTCTTTAAACGGATGAAGCCAGCTTACAAAAATATGGCTTTTTACCCCGTTTCTGAACTCCATTGTTGTCATAGTTGTGTCATAAATGCCTTCACTAAGATAATGGCCCCCGAAGGCTGATACGCGGTCCGGTTCTTCACCAAGCAGGAAAAGAATGACGGATATATCATGTGGGGCAAAGCTCCAGAGGATATTCTCCTCAGTCCTGAGCTTTCCAATATTCAGTCGGTTAGAATAGATATACTGGATCTTACCGAGTTCCCCTGATGATATCATTTCCTTTAATTTAATAACTGCTGGGTGATATTGCAGGATGTGGCCAACCATAAGTACCATGTTATTTTTTCTTGCAAGCTCAACAAGTTCCTCCCCCTCCCTTACTGTCAGGGCGAGGGGTTTCTCTACAAAGACGTCCTTTTTAGCGAGCAGAGATCTTTTAACAAGTTCATAATGAGCAGAAGCCGGAGCAGATATCGCAATTGCCTTTATATGAGGTGACTCTAGGATCTTACCAAATGAGGACGTATAGGTAATATCAGGGTAATTTTTTTTATGTTCGGCAATAATATCCATAGATGAATCACAGGCAGTATGAAGAACTCCAAGTTCATAAAGATTGCGCAGAATATTTTTCCCCCAGTAACCAAGTCCGACGTGTGCAATAAACTTATTTTGATCAGTCATTTAAGTCCTTTCCATTTAAGAATAATGATTGTTTTCAAGTTCTTTTATTTCGGCATATGTTATATATAACCTTAATTTGACTATGTTATTTATAGAAGGTATTCATCATGTCAACTCTATTTAAGTATAACCCGTAATACCAGTAAATGATTATTATTTTACTTACTATGATGTCAATCGGCAATTTATTTTGAATCAGGTGTCAAGCCAAATTTAAAATGTCCGGTTTTTACCAAAATAGAAATGTCCGGTTTATTGTTTGGCATGCGACCTCGCTAAGTTTTGTGATTTGAGGCCCTGCCGCCATGGATGAGAGGGGGGCGCAGGATCATAATTTTTTTTCTTTTTAATAATGAATAGAAGCGGCTTCTCCTGTTGCTTTTCCGGCCTCTCTGTGATTTCTTTAAACTTTAAACGCTTGCCTTCAAAAGTGATTGCCATTGTTCCGTTTGTCTTTTCCTCTACTTGAACCTTCTTGGCCTCTGTCTTGTCCATTACCTGATAGAGTTTCTTGTTATGGGCTACCGTATAATCATTCCTCACCCCCCTTTGCGTCCTAATACAGAGAATATTATCAAGATCAAGCCCCTCAGCAATCCCTCTGTGAAGATCCTCTGCTTTTTTGGCTTTTACTGCAAATCTCCTGTTATATCCCGGTAAATATCCAGCTAAAAACTTATTGCCTTCCTCTATGCTCTTTATCCCCTGTAACCGCATCTCCTTCACCACCCTGTCCTGAAACGTGTTAAACAGCCTCTCTATCCTCCCCTTTGCCTGCGGGGAATAGGCATGCGTTACCTTTACCCCAAGCTCTTTTGCCGCCCTCTCAAACTCGCTCAACAGCTCTGTTTCTTCTGCTAGTTCTTTTATCGAAAGCTTTCCGGGGGATTTGTAGGCGGACAGTCGGTCAAGGTATATACTAACAGGGATCCCGTATTTCTTGATGTATCGCTTAAAACTATCCATCGCAGGGAGCGTCCCTTCGTATTCATGAAACCGGCCAAAAGCTTTACTCGTTGCATCGTCTATATATCCCATAAGTACACATTTGGGTCCTCTTCCTTCAAACCAGTCGTGATGACTGCCGTCTATCTGTATCATTTCGCCAAAATAATGCTTACGCTCTCTCCACTGGCGGTGCTTTCTTCCCTTCCTGGCTTTCTTCCAGTCCCCAGACTCTAAGAGCCACAGCCGTACAGTTTCATCACTTAACTGTATCCCTTCCAGTTCACCAAGCTTCTCTGATGCCAATGTCGGTCCAAATCCTGCGTATTTCTCACGATAAAGCTTTATCACCTTGTCTCTTACACCCGTAGGCAATTTCCTGCCTGACGATTTGCCTCTGGATCTATGAGTTATTCCTTTATTTCCTTCAATTCTTACCCTGTTTTCAAGCCTTCTTATCTGACGATCACTCAATGACAGCATCTCCGCTGCTTCAATCTGCTTTACTACTCCATCAAGCACTTTCCTGATAACGTGCAGCTTCTTCAACTCCCTCTGGCTCAGCATGATAATGTCCTTAAATCCGGACATTTTAATCTTGGTTATTCAGGACATTATCATTTTGGGATGACATTTATTTTGAATCAGGCTATGTAAAAAAAATTAATTTGATTTCTTGTTTCTTCATGTTTTTTAAATAATCAGTCAAATATTGTACAATAAACCAATATTTCATCGTTACAAATATGCTCTTTTTTTTTAACAAGCAATAATCAAGAGGTCAGACATTTTATGCTAAACAAATTTCACATCCATACCTTCGGTTGCCAGATGAATGTGCACGATTCTGAGAAGATAGCTGGTATTTTCTCACAAAGTGGTTTTCAGGAGGCCGACGGATCAAATAATGCTGATGTTATAGTGCTTAACACGTGCAGCATTCGTGAAAAGGCTGAACAGAAATTTTATAGTGAATTAGGAAGGCTCAAGAAGGCCAAGAAGAATAATCCGGATTTAAAAATAGCAGTTGCAGGATGTATTGCTCAGCAGGAAAAAGAGACTTTGTTTAAGAGATTCCCATATATTGATTTTGTTTTTGGACCTGATAATATTGATAACCTGCAAAGATGGGTAACTGATAGAGAACAAGACAATAACTGCGATCCACAGACAACAGCATTAAAAACAAATCCTTATTACCACACAAAAACCCTTCCTGTGAAAAGGGGAGGGCAGGTGAGGGCGTGGGTTTCAATTATGTACGGTTGTGATAATTTCTGTACCTATTGTGTTGTTCCATACACCCGCGGGAGAGAGAGAAGCAGGTCAAGTAAAGATATTTTCTTCGAAGTTAAGTCTCTGGCTGAGAATGGGTTTAAAGAGATTACACTGTTAGGGCAAAACGTTAATTCGTATGGCATAACATCACATGAAAACATAGATTTTACTGATCTATTATATAAATTACATGAAATAGAGTTAATACAGAGAATCAGGTTTGTTACCTCACATCCCAGAGATTTCTCAGAAAAGTTAATACGTGCGATTAAAGACTTGCCAAATGTTTGTGATCACCTGCATCTCCCTCTTCAGGCGGGCTCAGATGATATATTGAAATCTATGAACAGAGGTTATACGTTTGAAGAATACAAAAGGAAAATCGATTTACTTAGAGCCTCCATTCCTCATGTCTCGATAACCACCGACATTATTGTTGGTTTTCCAGGTGAAACCGAAGAAGATTTTCAGTGCACATTAAATTCATTAGCAGAGATACAATACGACGGTATTTTTGCATTTAAATATTCTAAACGACCGGGAACCGGGGCAATTGAACTGCCAGATCATATAGATGAAAGGACCAAGTCCGAACGCCTAAGGAAGATTTTAAAATTTCAGGAAGATATCACTTATAGAAAGAATAAAAGTCTTGAGGGACATCTTATTGAAATACTGGTAGAAGGTACGAGCGAGAACGATACCGAAAAGATGACCGGACGTACAACAACAAATAAGATAGTAAATTTTTATGGGGACAGTAACCTTACGGGTAAACTGATAAAGGTCAAGATCCTCGATGCAAAGCAGCATTCTCTATATGGTGAAGCTGTCTAAGGGCTTACGTATTTACACTTCTTTGTTTAATTTCAACTGCAAACAGGATCGTTAATGAAAGTAACTGTTAAAACATTAGGCTGTAAAGTTAATCAGTCAGAAAGTGCTTCTATTGAAGGTGTCTTGAGAATTAACAATTATGAAGTTGTTAATCATTCAGCTAATCCCCACATTATTATTATTAACACTTGCTCTGTGACTGCTAAAAGCGACAATCAGTCAAGGCAGTTAATAAGAAAAGCAGTTAAATCAGGGGCTCGTGTGATTGTTACTGGTTGTTATGCTCAGTTAAATTCAGATGAAATTTCCTCTATGGACGGAGTAGATTTAATAATTGGCAACTCAGGAAAGATAAATATTCTTGAATATCTTAAGAAAATTGAAAAAATAAATGGCAAGCCATATACGGATGTTAAGCCCCCGACTGACTTATTAAAAAGTCAGTTTTATTACTCAAACAGATCAAGAGCGTTTCTAAAGATACAGGATGGATGTAATAATTCATGTTCATACTGCACGGTGCCTCTTGCCAGGGGAAAAAGTCGTAGTCTAAGTCAGGAAGAGGTAGTTGATACTACAAGAAAACTGGTGTGTGATGGATACAGGGAAGTAGTTCTTACCGGGATACACATTGGGACTTATGGATTTAATTTAACACCGCCCAGTTCATTGCCTGATATTGTGAAACGACTTGTTTATGGATTTCCTCAACTGCGTATCAGGTTAAGTTCAGTTGAGCCGCAGGAAGTAGGTACTGAAATTCTATCATTAATTGGAGATGGCTTCATCTGTCCTCATTTACATATACCAATGCAAAGCGGATCAAATAAAATTCTCAAAGCCATGAACAGAGGATATACGGCAGAAGCCTATGAACAAGTTATTAACAAGATAGTAACCAGTTATCCCGAGATATCCATAGGAACAGATCTTATAGTTGGGTTCCCTGGTGAAAGTGACAAGGACTTTAATGATACTGTAAATTTGGTTAATATATTACCACTGTCATATATTCATGTCTTTCCATATTCTCGAAGACCAAATACAGAGGCTTCGCAAATGATAGATCAGGTTGATGATAGAGTGAAAAAAGAACGAATTAAATATATCATTGCAATTAGTAATATGAAGAAAAATATTTATAGGTCACGAAATATTGGACGTGTTCTTGATGTAATAGTTGAGCAGAAAGCTTCTAATAACGGGTACTACAAAGGTATTTCAGACAATTATCTAAGAGTTTTTCTATTATCTAAAGCTAAATTAGGGAGAGAAAGACTCAAGGCAAGAGTCATATCATTGACAGAAGATGGAATAATAGCAGAACCCCTCGATTAATATTAATTGCGAGTTAACTCTATATAATTTAAGAATATTTAACCTGCCCAATAGTTGTGCAATCCTTGGAAAAGCTATATCCTGAGCCTCTTGGAGGCGGGGTGATGGCATAGTTTTAACATCTTTTTAACAAATGTTTGACGGTAAAAAGGTCCGATAAGATATATTATGTTAAATTGGATATGATCCAATGCCTGGCTTGAGACTTTGTTCTTATAATTCCAAGGAATCTTCTCTTTTGTATTTCATCTTGTATCTGCCCTATAATGGCTGACGGATTAATGTTTAAAATGTTTTGGATGTCATATCCATCCAATAGTGGATTTCTTTTCATTTTAATGAAATCATCTGCCCTTTTAATAAACTTATCAACATATCTATGCCTACTTACTGATAATAATACTGCAGCTTCAATTTCACATTCATTGGTAATCCGAAAGACATTATATAGTTTTGCCTCTGAAAGGATTCCAGAACTGATTCTGATGGCTTCCTGAAGCATGCATACTCTTTTAGCTATTGATGTACTAAGTTTTAATGTAGCGTTACTATATTCTTTTTTTCTGTTCTTGACAGTCAACAGTATAGACAAGCGAATTAATCCAAAACCATCGAGTCCCTGGCCTACTGGACAGCTCAAAACAGGACTAATGCTTGAAGTGTACAGTTTTTTAAACTTTCCACTTTGCAATCTGGAAATAAAGTGATCAAATTTACTAATTGTCTTAATATTATGATTTAATGTAATAGTAGTTGCATCCAGTATCTCATGCAATACATTATCTTTATTTAGAAGTGTAAGGTAGATATAAGCATTATTACATATCAGTAATTTAAATAGTTCTTCTGTTATTCTTTCTGAAGTTGTATCTTTAAGATTTACAGCATATTTACCTAAATAATTACGAGTATACCTGTCAATTGTGAATCCTAATTGTGCAGATAATCTGTAGGCCCTTAAAATTCTGAGGGGATCATTCCTGAGATTCTCCGGATCGACTACTCTTATTATTTTATTTCTTATGTCCCTTTCTCCATTTAAAGGATCAATTAACCCTTGTTCAGGAGACCAGGCTATAGAGTTTATCCTAAAATCCCTGAGACTTAAATCATCAAACAGTGAGTCCGTTAAACGTGAAAAGTCTAGAAACTGCCCATTTTTTAAAGCCACCCTACAGGTCTTGTTTTTTTTTAGTTCTACGAATGTACCCTTGAATTTCTTTGAAGCAAGGAGGGCAATCTTCCTGATATCATCCTTTAGGACATAGTCCTTGTCTTTGTTGATAATACCACCTCTAAGCAGGTCCCGAATATACCCGCCAACGAGAAATATTTCTTTCTTAGCATAAGAAAAGACCCATTTGTTTACCGGGTCTGCAAATATTTTTTTAAATAAGGTCATTAAAGAAGATACATCATAGCGGTTTCAAGATACAAGATATGCATAACCTTAAGTCTGTAACAGGTATTAATTTCAATGAAATTGCAGTTGCTGACGGTGCTGTTAATTGGGCATACAAATATAGATAGTTAGTCTTTAAAGATTTGAATTGAATAGATCAGTTCTGACAATACTCGAGGATAAAAACACAATCTGAATGATAATCCATGGCCCTGAATTGCATGGCCTCTTGAATATAGGATTGATCCAGCGGGTATGTGCGAATATATATGTCCCCATCGCTAAGATTTTCCTGAATTATTACCTTATATTCCATACACTTATAAACGGCAATAAATTAAGATATCTTTAGATTAACCAGATTAATTTGGGGTAACGAGTTCTCTGTTATAAAGAAAAAAATACTCTAAGGAACTGACTTCATGAACGCAATTCTGCATGAAGATTAATCTGAAGCTTTCTGATTATTTCTGAATGCAGTTCATCGACTTCATTGTCCGTAAGTGTTTTTGATGCAGAGCGGTAGCGGATTGAGAAGGCAAGGCTCTTTTTATCTTTTGGGATCGGTTTACCTTTATATATATCAAAGAGATTAACCGCTTCTATGATATCTGACTGGATACTGAGGATCACTTGTTTTACGGATGATACTGTTATTTCGTCATTGACTATAAGTGCAACGTCTCTTTCGATATATGGATATTTGGGAAGTGAAACATATGTTGTTTTTAATGGGACAGCCTTAAGTATGCTTGCTACGTCATATATCTCTGTAACAGCTACGTCCCCTTTTATATCAAATGATTCTGAAACAACAGGATGAAGTATACCTATATGCCCTACTTTCTCATTGTTGATAAGAATATTTCCTGACTTGCCGGGATGCAAATATGGCGCGACCGACGTGTCCTTAATAAAAGAGACATTTGATATGTTCAGCGTTGCAAAGATATTTTCTAAGGCACCTTTCAAATCATAGAAGCCATCATGTTTAGCCTGCCACAGAGATGACACCGGGCCTTTGTGGTAAACAGCAGCCATTTGGATAGTCTCCTCAGGCAGTTTCTGGCCTGTTGAAATAAATACATTGGATATTTCAAAGAAAGCAAGCATCTTTTCCCCGCGATTTAAATTCATACTGACATTATTAAACAGGGCCGGGACAAGCGTTGTCCTCATGGTGGAATCTTCTTTTCTCAATGGATTCCTGATATGAATGAAGTTCCTCCTGCTGTCACCAGGAGGCAGATTCAGCTTATCAAGCGAATCAGGATTCATAAAACTGAAATTAATTACCTCCGAGAAACCAGAGCTTACCATGGAATCCTTCAGGGTCTTTACAAGTGCCTGTGTCTTATGTTCCGGAGCCGGGCTCATTTGCATTACAGGAAGTGTGGCAGGTATCTTATCATATCCATAGAGTCTTGCAATCTCTTCAATAATATCAATCTCCCTTTCTACATCATTTCTGTAGCTTGGAGGAGTGACTGCACGAACCTTGCCGTCCCCTTTGATATAAAATCCGATATTCAGTAGTGTCTTTACAAAAAAAGATTCATCAATATCGATCCCGATAACAGAACTGACCCTATCAAGGCTGACAGAAATTATTCTTTGTTGATAGGGCCGGGGATAGACATCAGTAATACCGGATATTCTTCCTCCCGCGAGTTCCGAAATCATCTGCGCTGCCCTGTCCAGTGCGATAGAGACAGCCTGAAGATCAACTCCCCTTTCAAATCTGTAGGATGATTCTGAAGAAAGATTGAGTAACCTGGATGTCTTTCTCACCGAGGAGGGATTGAAATATGCGCTCTCAAGCAGTATGTTTACTGTCCCTGATGATACTTCAGTATTCTGCCCTCCCATGACACCAGCCACCGCAACTGGCTTATTGGCATCCCATATAAGCAGAACGTCTTTTGATAGCTTTCTCTCCTCATTGTCAAGGGTCTTAAATGAGTCACATTCGCCGGCCTCCCTGACAATAATCTTTCCTCCCTCAAGTCTATCAAGATCAAAGGCATGCATGGGCTGTCCGATTTCCAGAAGAAGGTAATTTGTAACATCTACAATATTATTAGTCGACCTTATTCCGCAGGACTCAAGGCGTCTTGATAACCATTCAGGAGAAGGTCCCGGTTTTACACCTGACACTGTCCTGGCTGAATACCTGTGGCAGAGTTCAGGGTTTTCAATAACGACATCAGGCCCCTTCCCTTGCTCTTTATCAATATTAACGGAAATATCTTTAAAGTGCGTCCCGAGGATAGCAGAAATCTCACGTGCAATTCCCCTTATGCTCAGGCAGTCAGGCCTGTTAGGAGTAATGCCGATATCAAATACAGCGTCATCATCAATCGCTTCAACGGCCTCAACTTCAAAACCTGCCATAGTCAATAGATGGGCAAGTTCTTTTGGCGAAACATTGATGTCAACAAAATCTTTTAACCAGTTGTAGGATGCCTTCATAGTTCGTAAAAAGCTATCAGCGATGAGCAGTCAACTCTCAGCTTGCTGATAAAGCTGACCGCTTGCAGCTTATAATGTATTGCCTATCTAAAATTGTTTTAAAAACCTGTTATCATTATCTGGAAACAGCCTGATATCATCAATTCCGTATTTAAGCATTGCCACACGCTCTATTCCCATTCCAAATGCAAAACCGGTATACCGGTCCGGATCATATCCGGCCATTTCATAAACACGCGGGTTTATCATTCCCGCTCCAAGAATCTCAAGCCATCCGGTCCCTTTGCAGACATTACACCCGGTGCCTTTACATATAACGCATGATATATCAATTTCAGCGCTCGGTTCGGTGAAAGGGAAAAAGCTCGGTCTGAACCTGACTGATGTCCTGCTTCCGAACACCCTGAGAATAAACAGCTGCAGCACACCCTTGAGATCGCTCATCCGTATATTTTTATCGACCATAAATCCTTCAAGTTGATGAAACATGGGGATGTGAGTAACATCTGCATCACATCTGTATACCTTGCCGGGTGCAATGACGCGAAGAGGAGGTGTGTTTTTTTCCATTGTGCGGACCTGGACTGAGGATGTATGAGTCCGCAGGACAACGTCGTCACTCACAAAAAAGGTGTCCTGCATGTCCCTTGCCGGATGGTCCTTCGGAAAATTCAGCGCCTCAAAGTTATAAAAATCGAGTTCAACTTCAGGGCCTTCTTCGACAGTGAAACCAAGTGATATAAATATGCCGACTATTTCATCAAGCACCCTTGTGATAGGGTGCAGATGTCCCCACGGGGTAAAACATCCCGGAACTGTTATATCAATTTGCTGGGTTTGAAGTGATCTGTTGAGCTCTGAAGACTTGAATAAGCCTTCCTGTTTCTCAAGAAGGCCTTCAATGTGCTTTTTTGTCTCATTAAGTAAAGAACCGAAGGCGGGTCTTTGTTCTTTCGGAATAGAGCCCAGATCTTTCAGTCTGCTGGTGAGTAAGCCTTTTTTACCTAAATATCTGACCCTTAAATCCTGAATATCCTGAAGAGATGAGGCCTTTTCAGCCTCTTCCCGTACAGCCTCTTTTATGGAATGCAGGTCATTGAGCATTCCCTTTTTTGACCATTTCTACCAGATTGGTAAAGGCATTTGGATCATTGTATGCAAGATCTGCCAATGCCTTACGGTTCATCTGGCTGTTGACCTGTTTAAGCTTGTTCATAAACTGACTGTAGGACATGCCCAATGCCCTGACAGCTGCATTGATACGGACTATCCATAAAGACCTGAACTCTCTTTTTTTCAACCTTCTGTCCCTGTAGGCATTAAGCAAAGACCTGTCTACTGCCTGTGCAGCAACCCTGTACAGACGGCTCCTTCCACTGTAGAAGCCTTTGGCCATTTTGAGGAGCTTGTTCCTCCTCCTGCGTGTCTTGAAACCACCTCTTGCTCTCGGCATTTATATGTACCTCCTGATATTCCCTGTATTAAATGAATTGTAATTATACAGCTTTTTACTTGGTAAATCCAAATACTTCTGCGACCAGAGACCTGTTAATTAGGCATCATTTTTCTGATGGCATCTATATTAGTCTTGTCCACTAAACCACTTCTTCTCAGTTGCTTTGTCCTCTTGGAAGATTTACTGGTCAGAAGATGGCCCATGAACGCCTTGCTCCTCTTTATCTTCCCTGTCCCGGTTTTTTTAAACCTTTTTGCAGCACCTCTATGAGTCTTCAACTTCGGCATTATATTCTCCTTACCTCTTATTTATAAATTCAGAAGCTATTAATTATAGATAATGAATAAAAATTTGACAAGTCTTATCTTTCTGTAGAATCAGGAAATCTGGATATTCAGGTTGGCCGGATTCTGTCCATCAATCAAAAAAAAAGGTGATTGAGGTCTGTCTGATCAGTTACTAATATTATAAATATTGACGTATTGCATTTAAATTATTTCGGGGCAAGGACTACTATCATCCGGTTGCCTTCCATTTTAGCGGCCTGCTCAACATTTGCAACATCTGCAAGATCAAGAGTGATCCTGTCGAGGACCTTCTGCCCCAGGGACTTATGAACAATTTCTCGTCCCCTGAAAAACATCGTTATTTTTACTTTGTCCCCGTGTGCCAGAAATTTCCTGGCATTTTTCATCTTGAACAGCAGATCATGTTCATTTGTCTGAGGCCTGACTTTCACCTCTTTTACCGTCAATGTCTTGTGCTTAGTTGTATGTTTTTTTGCCTGCTGATAACAGTATTTTCCATAATCCATTATCTTGCATACTGGCGGTTTGGCCTCAGGGGCCACTTCTACAATATCAAGGTCCTTGTTAAAAGCATGTTTGCGGGCACTGAAGATATCCATAACACCGAGCTGACTTCCATCCTCATCAATGACCCTTACTTCTTTGGCCTTGATCCAGCGGTTGATTCTAAGTTCCTTGCTTATAACTACCTCCTGTTAATAATTTCATCTTTAAGAAAGGATATCAGCTCATCAATGGTCATTTCGCCGACAGTGTCGCCGTTCCTTTTTCTTATGTTAATGGTGTTATTTTCCATTTCTTTATCACCTATTATACACATATAGGGTGTTTTTAACATAGTGGCTTTTCTTATTTTATATCCTATTTTTTCATTGTCATCATCAAGATCAACGCGTATGCCTTCTTTGATTAATGTGTCTAAAATTGCCCTGCTGTATTCCGCATGTCTTTCAGCAATAGTCAGAAGAGAAATTTGAACTGGAGAAAGCCAGAAGGGAAATGCGCCTGCATAATGTTCTATCAATACTCCGAAGAACCGCTCCAGAGAACCCATTAGTGCGCGGTGTATCATTATAGGCCTGAGGTCTTTGCTGTCTGAGCCTCTGTAGCTGATGTCCAGCCTCTCCGGAATGTTGAAATCTACCTGTATTGTGCTGCACTGCCATTGCCTGCCAAGAGAGTCCCTGACCTTGATGTCAATCTTGGGTCCATAGAAAACGCCCTCTCCGGGGTCAACTTCATATTTGAGCCCTTTTTCTATAAGCGCTTTTTCCAGCGCACCGGTTGCCTTTGTCCACGCGGCGTCAGTGCCGACGTATTTTTCCGGCCTTGTTGACAGGTATATATCATAATCAGAAAAGCCAAAGGTCTTCAGTACGAACAATGTAAAGTCCAGCACCCTTAACACTTCATCTTCAATCTGGTCTTCGCGGCAGAATATATGTGCGTCATCCTGTGTAAAGCCGCGCACTCTTAAAAGGCCGTGAAGCACACCTGAGCGTTCATAGCGGTACACTGTGCCGAGCTCTGCAAAACGCAGTGGCAGTTCCCTGTAGCTTCTGAGATGGCTTTTGAAGATTGACACGTGAAAGGGGCAGTTCATGGGTTTTATTTCATATTCAAGTCCCTCTATTTCCATGGGTGAATACATGTTCTCTTTATAGAAATCCAGATGACCGGTCTTTTTCCAGAGGTCCAGCTTTGCCATATGAGGAGTGTAGAGTATCTGATAACCGGCTTTATGATGTTCGTCAAGCCAGAAATTCTCTATTGCTCTCCGTATGGCCGCACCTCTGGGGTGCCAGAGAACAAGTCCTGCGCCGATATCATCGTTTAAGCTGAAAAGGTCAAGTTCCTTTCCAAGACGTCTGTGGTCTCTCTTCTTGACTTCCTCAAGAAAATCCAGATGCTTTTTGAGTTCTTCTTTGGAGGGGAATGCAGTCCCATATATGCGCTGGAGCATCTTGTTATTCTCATCCCCGCGCCAGTATGCGCCAGCTACAGACAGGAGTTTGAATGCCTTGACCTTGCCGGTAGATTCAAGGTGCGGGCCTCTGCAGAGATCGGTGAAGTCACCCTCTTCATATACAGTTACTGTGTCATCTGTTATTTCATTAAGAAGCTCAACCTTGTATGTTTCGCCGAGTCTGCTGAATAGCTCGACAGCTTCACCCCTGGACAGTTCTTTCCTGACAAAGGGCCTCCTGGCTTTGATAATGTCCTTCATCTTTTTTTCGATTTCTGCCAGGTCTTCCTGTGTAATGCTGTGCGTGCAGTCCAGATCATAATAAAAACCGTCTGCGATGGCAGGTCCAATGGCAAGCTTCGTATCAGGGAAAAGCTCTTTTACTGCGTGGGCCATAATGTGGGAGGTGCTGTGCCGATAGATTTCGAGCAGTTCTTTATCGCTTTCTGATGATTCTAAAATACTGAATTCCTCCCCTTTGTTATGAGTTATGAGTTATGAGTTAAACATGTATCAGCAAAACTCATGACTCATAACTCTTTAATCTGGTTTTGGTAGGCACGACTGGGATCGAACCAGCGACCTCTTCCGTGTCAAGGAAGCGCTCTCCCACTGAGCTACGCGCCTTCAAAATTTTACAGTCAGCTCCTGTACATGATAAATGATATTGAAAATGTTAAAGAAATTTAATATCTTTGTCAAGCAAACGTGAATCAATCTCACCTGACCCATAAAAGATATGTCCTCACTGCATCAAATAAAAAAGGCACACAAAAAACCCCCCGGAATATCAGGGGGATTTTTTGTGTTTTATAATTAGAACTACTTCTTGACAACGTTTATTGCCTTGGGGCCTTTGGGGCCCTGTTCAACCTCAAAGCTTACTGCATCACCTTCGGCAAGGGTCTTAAAGCCATTCCCCTGGATTGTAGAATAGTGTACAAACACATCAACATTGTCATCACCTGTTATAAAACCGTACCCTTTTGATTCATTGAACCATTTAACTTTTCCTTCTGCCAAAACTACTTACCTCCTTAGGTTTCTTAAAAATTGATGTCTAAAAAAGACTTCTCTTTATAAAAAAGGCCACAAAGTTTTGAGTCTTTGTGGCCCTGCCTGCAAACAAAAACTGGCGAAAACTTCGCAAATATAATGGCATCTTTTTTCATCAAAAGTCAATAATTATTTTATCGTAACTGGTTAAAACAGCTCGTTATTTATGGTTTTGCAGGAATTAATTTACCACCTTGCAAAACCATTTCAATCTTTACTCTTCTTTGACTTAAGAAATAGTAAAAGCGATGCTATGTAAAAAGGAATTTCATAAACTAAACCTGGCACGAGGGTCCGGAACATTTTTACCGGCTCTTTCCATCCAGGAGCGTTTAAGGACGCATGAAACAGATTGAACGGGGAAAAGAAACTGTCGCTGAGAGGCCACAACAAAGCAATCCCTATACCGTTAGTCGGGTTATTGTCCATAAATGAATCGATCATCAAATGCGTTATTCCGCCGAGTAACAGGCTTAATCCTGTGACCTGTTTTCGTCCTTTATCAGCAAGCACTGCGGCTAAAAGAGAAGCAAGCAGAATAAATAACAAGTTGTGGGTCACTACCCTGTGGACCTGATTAAACCAGTCAGAAAACAGAAACAGGAAATCAATGTCCGGCAATATACCGCCTATAATTACTGCAGGAAGAGATAAATATCTTGCAGACCTTCCTGTTATATAAGAAACTGTTAAATGTCCTAAAGGTGTCATTGTATCAGGGCAGGATTTCTATGAGTGTGCCGTCTGGAACTAAATGCCAGATTTCTTCAATCTCTTCATTGGTGACAGCTATACATCCGTCGGTCCAGTCTATCACATCATGGAATGAACCCATCCATGCGTATTCCTCCCCGGTGCCATGGATCATGATGTCCCCTCCGGGGGACACGCCTGCTATGTCTGTTATCTGCAGGTCTATCTCGTTCGGATAAGAAATATGCAATGACAGGTGATATTTGCTGTCAGGGTTTCGGGAATCAATAACGTAGCGGCCCTCAGGGGTCCGTTGGTCTCCTTCTATCAGTTTCGGTCCTTTAGGATTACGTCCAAGTGCTACATTGTACTTCTTGATAAGTCTGTCATTTTGAAATAGCGTCAAGTGTTTTAATGACTTTTCGACAAGCACGTAATCTGCCTGGATGCCGGATGTTTTCAGACTTGCACCACGCGCAGGATTATTCATGCTGAAAACAGACAGCAAAACAAGTGAGGTTATTAAAAGCAATTTAATGTCTCTGATTAGTAATGTAAACATAAGAACCGGTTCTGCCTGCAGTATATATGCGGCAGTCCGAAATGCAGTCTGAGCTGAAACAGGTTCAGCTATGGGCCCTGCGCTCAAGGATGTCTTTTAAAGCCACCACCCCTTCACAAGGCTTTATGTCACTAATTAATACCGGCGTTATCTGAAGGTACCTGATAAGGTCTTTTACTTCTCCGCCAGTAATAAAAAAGGCCCTGCCGCCGAACGGTACTCCCCTTTTCTTGATACGCGGAAGCCGGATATAGCCGTGAGTGCGTGTAGCGATATATCCGGTGGTATAATTCGGATCATCAGATATGCAGAGTTCTCCGAGCACCATGCGGTATTTATGTACCTTGCTCGCAAGGATAAGCGCCTCCTTTACGGTACTGTTATTGAGGCCGATCCTGCCCAGCTTTCTGGAAAGGTCTGCTGATGCATTTTTTGTAATGCCCATACGTGTTACCCTGACACCCCGCAGTAGATCCGGTTCAAGCCTCACCCCTTCAATGTTCATCAGCATTGCGCCTCTCATGGTAATGCCTACATCAAGTGCACTGAATGCCTCTTCAACTGCCCGCTCGGTTATTCCTACGGAAGTAAGGATCTTCATGGCAGCTTTTTTTGCTGCAGCGGCATTTTTTGTATTCAGTGTATGAACGGGAAGAGATGATATCTTCCTTGGTTTGTCCTTGAGTTCTTCGATAGTCAGGCGTATTTCATCAGCAGCACCCTTGTCATGAATAAGGGCCCTTTCTGTGTACTCTTTCACTATACTGCTGATATCATCTCTTTCGTAAATACCTTCAGCTCCGGACACATGGCCCCCGCTTTTAACTGATCGCATCCTTATGCTGTACTGCTTCCGGCGCGACATTATATTTCGAGCCCCATATCGCGTATCATCTGCAAATCGTCCTTCGGGTTTCTTCCCTGAGTCGTAAGGTAATTGCCGATCAAAAGACCGTCAGCCCCGGCAGTGAAAATATGTGAGTTCAGATCACGCAGGGTAAGCGGCCTTCCGCCGCATACCCTGATCTCGCATTCAGGCAGGACAAGCCTGTAAATGGCTATGATCTTCAGTGCCTCCAGGGGGGTCAGCATTTCTCTTTTGTCCAGAGGAGTTCCTTTTACCGGCGTAAAAAAATTAACGGGAACTGAATCAACCCCGATATCCTTCAGTGAAAATGCCATCTCAATGCGGTCTTCCCATGATTCGCCAAGACCGAAAATCCCTCCGCTGCATAAAGACAGGTCAAGCGCCTTGACAGCCCTTATGGTCTTCATTTTGTCCTGGTATGTATGGGTCGTACAGATTTCACTGAAAAATGCCTCTGAAGTCTCTAGATTGTGATGGTACCTGTTCAGTCCGGCTTCCTTAAGCTGATTTAACTGATCATGGCTGAGCATGCCGAGAGTGGCGCATGGCAGGATATCATTCTTTCTGAGTTCAGAGATAAAATGACAAATATTGTCCAGGTCAGTGTTAGAAGGAGCATAGCCGCTGGTTACTATGCAGAACCTCTTTACTCCATGCTGTTTTGCAAAGAGGGCCGCTTCCATAATGCTTTCTTTATTTAAAAGAGGATATATATTAGCACGTGTCTGATTGTGTGAGGACTGAGCGCAAAAAGAGCAGTCCTCTGGACATGCACCTGATTTGGCATTCACTATTGAACAGAGATCAACTTTGTTTCCCCTGAACTCCTCCCTTACCCTTCGGGCTGCCGCAAAAAGGTCATACAGGTCACCTCCCCTGCTTTCCGCCAATAACAGGGCTGACCGCATATCTATTCCCGGATGCGAGTGTGCTGCCTTTGTCTCTGCCTGAATCATGTGGTATTATCCACCCGTAAATATGTTGTTGTCAATAATAAGTACGTGGCGGCTGCAAATGTTTTTTTTGCCAATGCGGGAAGAAGGTGTGATTTATACAAATACAAAAAGACTTTAAATTAAGCTGTTACGCGGTTTAGTTAATGTGAATTACCAGCCATATCTAATGTCAAAGCTGGAAAACTCACTAGGACAATCATCCCATTTTTCATCAATTTTTGTGACCCTTGCACCAGGCGGACCCTCCCGGCACCATTCAATGGCCTTCTGAAGCTGGTCCGCCGGACCTTCAAAAACAGCCTCAACCTTTCCGTCTGGAAGATTTCGGACCCAGCCTTTTAAACCGAGCCTCAACGCAGTTTCACGTGTACTGGCACGATAAAAGACACCCTGCACAAGTCCGTGAATAATCAAATGTACCCTGCCCTTTTTCATAAAGTAATTATAATACGATTAAACCGGCTTTTAAATATATTAAGGTCATGCACCATAGTGTTATATTTTTTTTTGGTACATACTTGCAAGGCTCTCTTTTTACTGATACAATCTTGATAATTTAAATACAGGAGGTATGTGTGAAGACAGTAGAAATTAAACCGGATATATATTGGGTTGGAGCTATAGACTGGGCAGTGCGGGATTTTCATGGTTATGTAACACCTGACGGGACAACATATAACAACTATCTTATAATGGACGAGCAGATCACCCTTATTGATACTGTAAAATCGGATTTCTCGAGGCATACCATAGACAATATAAAAAATCTTACGGACCCCTCCAGGATTGTGAATCTGGTCATTAACCATATCGAGCCTGACCATGCGAGCAGCATTGACAGGATTATGTCACTTGTCCCAAAGGCAACTATATATATTACCAGTAAAGGTAAAAAAGGCCTTGACCGGCATTTTGATACATCAAAGTGGAATTTCAAGATCGTCAAGTCAGGGGATACTCTCAATACAGGAAAGTATAATCTTGTATTTCTCGAGACCCCGATGCTTCACTGGCCTGATTCAATGATGACATATGTAAAGGAAGCAAAACTCCTTATTTCACAGGATGCCTTCGGTCAGCATATCGCTACCTCAGCGCGTTTTGATGATGAATTTATTGAGTGCGCCTCTCAGGTGGAACTCGAGGATTCAGTGATCGATTATTATGCAAACATTCTTATGCCATTTGGACCTCTTATCCAGTCAAAGATTTCGGAAGTCCTGAAACTGGGGCTCGAGATTGATATGATAGCCCCGGACCACGGAATTATATGGCGGAGGAACCCCGGACATATTATTCAAAGATATCTTGACCTTGCCCGGGGGAAAGCGAATTTGAGCGTTTCCATAATTTACGATACCATGTGGCACAGTACTGAGCGTATGACCATCCCGTTAATGCAGGGTATAAAAGATGAGGGGATGGATTGCAAAGTGATAAAACTGAGGTCAACCCCCATGAGTGTTGCTATAAAGGAATTCTGGAAATCACGGGGTTGTCTTATCGGAAGCCCTACCCTCAACAATATTTTATTTCCTTCAGTTGCCGAGTTTCTGACGCACTTAAGGGGACTGCGTCCTAAAAACCGGATAATGGGGGCCTTTGGCAGCTTTGGATGGGGAGGCGGAGCAGTTAAAGAGGCATATGAGGAGTTTAAGCGAATGAAGCTCGAAAGTGTTGAACCAGGGGTGCAGGTCCTTTATAAACCCTCACCTGAAGATGAGTCGAACTGTTACGAATTTGCAAGGTCTTTCGCCAGGGAAGTTAAAGAATATCACAAGAAGTTTGATTACTAACAACTACATATTGAAAGCCACCTTGTTTGTCATTCCCGCGAAGGCGGGAATCCAGAAATATTAGGAAAATACTGGATTCTCGAATCGAGTCTACTCGACGAGTCGATCCGACTGGGTCAAGCCCGGAATGACGGCCATGAGGCTTTGTTAAGTTATGTCTTAGTAAGTCATCAGGCTGACTTTCCTGCAATTCAAAGAGTTATGGTCCATAATAAAAATCAGGTGCTGGAGGTCCTTAATAATATAAACTGGCTTCTCGAGTCTCATAACAGTTATGCACAATTGATAAGAGTAAAAGACGAGCAGGTTTTCATCCGTTGTACAGGCCCCTGCTCTGCTTGTAAAACAGATTGTGTAAGCGCAGCATTCAAGGACAGAATGCCGGAAATTAATCTGATTTGCTGTAAAGGGAAACCAACATGGTGCAACCACTGAAAAAAGAAGTTATCAGCCTGCTGGAGCAGAAAAAATATGAAGAAATACTTAAGGTGTCTGCCTCTGTTCATAAGATAATTAATATTCTGATATCACTGTCTTATGACAAGACACAATATATTGCGTGGCGTGCCATAGAGGCTATAGGATTAATGTCAAAAGAGATAGCTCAATCAGACACTGAGACCGTAAGGAACATAGTGGGCCGCTTATTATGGATGATCCGGGATGAGTCTGGAGGTATAGGGTGGAGCGTGCCTGAGACCCTTGGCGAGATAGTAAGGAACAACCCTCAGTTGTGCGCGGACATCGCCCCGATTATAGCGTCCTTCCACGAGGAAAAGATGCTTACCTCAGGTGTACTTTGGGCTCTGGGAAGGATAGGAAAGATAAACAATGAAACAGTCGGGTATGCCATCCCCATAATTCTTCCATATCTCCAGTCTGCTGACCACAAATTGCGTGGTTATGCAGCCTATGCACTTGGCCGGCTCGGAGCAATAGGTGCGGTCCCGAAACTGGAGCAGCTCAGAAATGACAACGGTCCTGTTTTTTGTTATGAAGATGGAGAACTGCACGAGAAGACAGTTGGGTATTTTGCCGAACAGGCACTGGTAACGCTTGGCAGGGTCTGAATTAATCCCGGACAGGCGCGCGCCCGGGTCTTAAAATGGCCGGCTAATGGACCTTTGCCATTGCCAGATAATTCAGATTACACAAGCCATCTTTTTTTAACATCTTATAAGTAGAACATTCACCTAGTTCACAGGCGCGAACAAAATCAGAACAGGCCTTTTCCCTGTCTCCGGTCAGCATGTAGATGATCCCCCTGTTATCATACGGTTTGGCAAGTTCCGGGTCTATTTCTATGGCCTTATTGTAGTCATGGATAGCCCTGTCATATTCTCCTGTCGAGAAGTAAACAAGCCCCCTGTTGTTGAATGCTTTGGCATACTGAGGGTTGCAGTTTATCGCTTTTGTAAATTCGGCAATAGCCTGGTCATACTGTCTCATTTCAAAATGGGTATATCCCAGATTGCTATGGGCTTTAGCAAAGTCAGGAAAAACAGAAATAGCCTTTTTATACTCAATCATGGCGAGCTCATATTGACCCTTCACAAAAAAATCATTCCCCTGTTCATTGAACTTCTCAGCAGAATTAATATCAGCCGGAAGGGTCCTGCTGATATCAGACGTCGCAGCACATCCCATAATTAAAATAAAAGAAAAAAGTATACAAAAATACCTGTTGATCATGTCCTGTTCCGTTTTAATGGGTTGAATTTAAATGAGTAGATATTTAATAAGGCAGCAATAAATATGCCACCATTTCACACTGGTACAACACCCTGTAATTTAATATTTCTTACATTTACCCGGATATGGTTAAGAATTCAAACTGTTTATTGATATTACAATATGTAAGTCATTCCGACAAAAAAAGACCCCGCATGAATTTATTCGCGTTTCTCGCAAGTCGCCAGGTATTTACCAAATTCCCTGTCAACTTTTGCGATATGATCGAGTATCCAGTCAACAACTACCTGATTTGTCTCAACAGACAGATCGTATGAGCCGGGTTTCTGGCCGCCCTCGAGTTTAGGCAGTTCCTGTTTGAGTTCACTGAAATTCGCGATGAATGCGTTATGATGTGCCTTATGACCGGCATATCCGGGATAGTTATGCTGAAGCATGTATTTTTCCTCTTCTGCAAAATGAAACATTATGTACTCATCCAGAAACCTGACTATGTCCCCTATCTTGTATTTACAGGTATGGTCCCTTATTGCAGCAACCAGGCTGTTTATCCTTGAAAAGAGTTCTTTATGCTGGCTGTCTATTGTGTCTACGCCGACTGACAAGTCCTGTGTCCATTCCATAACGCAATTCCCCTTTTACAGATTTATGTAGTTTTACACAGGGAGAGGAAAAAATAAAACACTTCTGTACAGGGTGCTGTCCAAGGTTCAGCTAAACAACTACAACTGAATCATCCACCCCGGAATCACCCGGTATATGCTTGTCGGCAAACCAGTCTTTTTCCCATCGGTTGGCATCTATCAGGTATCTGAAGCTGTATTCCCTGTCACAAGGCAGTTCCAGTGTTAATGTAAAATCACCGTTGCTGAGTTTCTTCATCTTTGTCTCGGTTATGTTCCAATTGTTGAAATCACCAACAACGGTCACATTTCTGGCATCAGGAGCAGCTTCTCTGGGTAATCTGAAGGTGACTTTACAAATATTTTTTGACGAAACATACCGCTTCTTCAGTCCTTCACTTCCGGATTTTGGTTTATGCTTTTTTAAATTCGTTTTATTATTGCCTGTACCTGCTAAACTTTTGTCCGATTTTTTCTTCATGATAATCCTCTTGAAATGAACAATAATTATTATTATGGCTTTCTTATTTTTCTTTATCATGAATTCCCCTGCCTGTCTACTAAAAAGGATTAATGGTTAAATAAAGCAACCTAATAAATCATATGAACATACGTAAATCCAGAACACTTATACGCCTGTTGACATGTGACATTTGTCTGATATACTTGATATTAATAATTATATTTACCATTAAAGGAGGGGAAGACTTGGCTAAGATATTCAATTGTAAGGACTTCGGTGGCTCGTGCAACTGGAAGGGACGGGCCGAAACACTGGAAGAGCTTTTAAAAAAAATATCCAGGCATGGCGCAATCAAGCATAACATGAAGGCCATGAGTGACGATATGAAGTTGAAAATAATAAGTGTAATACGCGAGCAGTAATTCAACGAATACTCTTTAAGAACTTATTATAGTAATTTCCCGCTATCTGTCTTAAATAGCTTTTAATTTTCAAATATGTTTCCTTTAACTGGTTCCATGTCCTGTCTGCGATGACCAGTGGTGAGTATGCTGGTCCGGGTGCTGATAAATATAAAATAACCCTTCCGTCTCTGCCACCTGACAACAGGTCATTAAGCCCGTCATTATTCCAGTCGGTGACAAACAGGCGGGAACGTGCCTCATTGTCCTGATCGGGATAACGGACTACATTGCCATCCCTGAGAAAAAGCTTCCCGGCCTTTTCAAAAACCGGTTTGTTGTCTGTCCCGGTATTTATCATAAGGTACACGTGTCCTTCCATTTCTCCTGCCACTATGTCTTTCAGCCGGTCTCTGTTCCAGTCATATACCCTCGGGGCAGACCTGGAGCCTATATTTAAATTTCTGCCTCCTGCCTTCAGGATGTAAGGCGATTCCATAACAGGTTCAGAATCAGTGCCTTTATTTAAGAATACCCTGATGCTTCCATCCATGCTGCCTGAAAGCAGGTCTTTTTTACCGTCACCATTCCAGTCCGCAACGACCGGTGTTGCCCTTTCACCGACATCAATGTCCGCCCCGTCAGCACGAATATATTTCCCGCTGAACAATATTGGATGAGAATTCGTATTGGTATTGAGAAAGACAAGCAACCTGCCCACTCCGTCCCCGATCAGCAGATCATGCCTGCCGTCATTGTTCCAGTCCACGACTGAAGGATACGCACCCTGTCAGCCATCGGCAACAGCATTTACATCTGAGCATATATCAGTGCACGTCTGAATGCGGGTATGTCCACTGAACAATGGTGCTGCATCTGTACCAGTATTTTTATAGAAATATATATAACCGTAACTCGTTCCGCTATGATCAGTATAACTGCTGCCGACAAGGAGGTCTTTTTTCCCGTCGTCATTCCAGTCATACACAACAGGCACAGACCAGAGATTGGCCTTCAGGTCTGATTGGCCATCCTTGATGAATACTCCCGGCAGCAGAGCAGTTTGATAGTCTGAATAATAATGTGCATGCAGCAGTACAATTAAGAGCAGGGCAAAGATGATGGCCCTTATTTTCAGGGTCCATAATTTCCTGATATGTTCACGCATAGGTCGTTTCCTAATATCACTTTAATTATATACTGTTAAGCTTAATGAAGCGGGGCGGTCAAGTCAACTTACAATTACTGCTCCCTGGCAGTGACACTTGCTGTCTATCTGTCATATAATATGTACCGGCTATTGTTTAATTCAGAGGAGTTACTTATGACAGGTACAGCACTCTCATTATTTGACAAGGACAGCTTTTTAAGGGCGTTCAAGTCATCAAACGACCCTTCTTCACATATCGAAATAAAATCTGAAAAGAAATTCGGACTGAGCGAAGACCATTTTATTGTGTGCAGGAACTGCGGTAACAGGATCACGACACCTGAAAGCATTATTTCTGTAAATGGAGAGCATACATATTCATTCACTAATCCGGAAGGGTTTACCTTTGAAATAGGATGTTTCTCAGCTGCTGATGGCTGTTACGTATACGGGGAACCGGCTATGGAGCACACCTGGTTTAATGGATTCAAATGGAATTTCAGTGTATGCTCATCATGTCTCATTCATCTGGGCTGGCATTATGAACGGGGGGAAGAGCATTTCTTCGGTCTGGTGCTTGGTCTTCTGGCAGACACCTCAACTACGCACTAGGGCCTGGTCTGTACTCTTCTGCCTTTACAGAAAATCCTTATGCGCGACAATGATAAAGACCCGTCCTTTCTGTTTCATATGTCCGGCGCTCAATTCAGCCTTCTCTCCGTTTCCAAAGAATATATCAACCCGGCCGTGATCACGGATTGCCCCCCCCGTGTCCTGAACAACCGTAAAACGTCCTGCAGGCTTCCACCCGGTTATCTGTCCATTTTCAAAGACAGGCAGCTCTGTCTCGATATAGGCCAGTCCCCCTCCGGGGACTATCTTCCTGTCCATGGCTATGGAGCGGTCCGGGGTCAGAGGCACTTCGATATTTCCGAGGGGGCCGACATCGGTTTCGCGGAAAAAGGTATAGCTCTGGTTATAACTGAGAATGCTTTTCACCTCATCCGGGTGTGCGTACAGGTACTGCTTAAGCGCCTGTAATGACATCCTTTCAGGAGGAATTTTATCTTTCAGGACTGCTCCTATGGCCCTGTAGGGATGCCCGTTGCGTCCGGCATAATTGACGCGCATTATCCGGCTGTCAGGCAGCCTGATAAGACCTGAGCCCTGTATCTGGAGGAAAAACAGTTCGATCTCTTTAACATATGCCAGAGGTCTGGCCCGGTCCCTTAGAGAGTCTTTATAGACTATCTCGTCCCGGCTGTCATAGGGAATTAAACTCTTTCCCTTAAGACGCCCTACTATCTGTTCATTTTTCCATTTATCAGAAAATTGACCGAGGTTCACTTCGATCAGGTCATCCGGTTTCTGATAAAGTGGAGAAGTAAAATTGTCTTCAGGGGCCAGTCGTCCCTCGAGAAGAGGTTCATAGTAGCCTGTAAAAAAGCCCTCTCCTTCAGAATTCCTGCTTTCAAAAAAAAGAAATCTGCTCCTTAACTGCTGCGCCCTTTCCTTACCATGATAATTCTTAAGAGTCATCAGAAAGAGCTCCATTGATGCAGCCATTTCCCGTGGCGAATACTTTACTTCACCGTAATAGAATTCCCTGTCAGATGGAAGCTTGTTATAGTACTTGATTGACTGCGCTACCGCCTCCTCCAGCCCCTTGAAGTTCAGGTCATCCTGCCATTCATGGGAACGTGTTTCTCTCACGGTCAGCTTTTCGAGCCGCGGTTTAGCAGGAGGCTTAACAAACAGGGTGCAGTTTGTAATAAAAAGCGTGAGGCAGAGAAGAAGGGAAAACTTAGCTGAATGATAACCTTTTTTCATTCGCAATTATAACATTTTCAGTAATATGCTTAGAGACTGACATATATAAGGCTGTTCAGGTATGAGCGCGAAAAGCAGGTTGAAGACATCCTCTATTGTTCTTTAATAAAAAGGGCCAATAACATGAACAGCGCACCGGCCCATAAGCATGCCGAGCTCCAGACAAAAAAGTCCTTATTGTAATATCTGGCTTCAATCAACTGATCAATGTTATTAATGACACTTATTAATGGAGGCCGCGTGGCAAAATAAATTTCTATTGCAATATTCCGGGCACCCTGCGCGCTGTCCCAGCCCAATGTTTTAACTGCAGAGATTTTCAGGTCCGGCCCTGCCTTTATGAATTCCCCTGCGACTGCTGATATTTCATTAAACCCCTCAGTACCCTCTTCAAGGAGATAGTGTGTTTTCTCCATATGGACCAAAGCGGTTTTTGCCTTCATATAATCAGCGGCAAATATCTTATACACAAAATCAAACCGTTCTGCATTCGACAACACCCAGCCTGTAATCATCAATAATATCCCGATTATGCCGATTATCTTTTTCATTATTAATTATTAATCCTGTCCCCCTCATTTATGCAGGAGACCGTTCGCTTGTATATATTACCGGTCCCTTCGTTCTTTCGCAATATGGACAATTATGAGAGTAACAGTCAATGTATCCACCGGACCCGGACACATGATTGCCTTTACAGCCCCATAATTATGTGATATATAACTTTAATAAGCTGGGAAGACAGTAATGGAAAGGAGGAAAAAATGGAAAGCTTGCAAAATGCAGTAATAGGTGTAATGGGGGCATATGTACCCAATCTCATTGGAGCGAGCATTATTCTTCTTGTCGGCTGGCTGATAGCTTTTGTGATACAGGTCATGCTCCGTAAGATACTCGGCCGGGTCGGTCTCAATACACGCCTCAGTCAGTTAACGTCTGACGAAGGTGAAAAGAGAGGAGTTGACTTCGAAACAGGAATAGCCAAAGGCGTTTTCTACCTGCTCATGCTATTCGTGCTTGTGGCCTTTTTTCAAACACTGGGTATTACGCTGATCACTGAACCACTGAACCAGCTTCTGAACTCTTTGTTTGAATTCGCGCCGAAACTCATCGGGGCAGCAGTCCTGTTCCTGATTGCATGGGTCATAGCCAGCATTCTGAAAAAACTTATTTCAAAGGCAATGACAGCATCGAAATTTGACGAGCGTCTTGGCAGCAGTACAGGTATGAAGGCCGAAAAACAGATACCATTGACTAAATCATTTTCAGAAGCCGCGTACTGGCTGGTATTTCTTCTTTTTCTGCCGGCAATACTCGGCACCCTTGAAATGAGCGGCCTGCTCGGTCCGGTGGAGACCATGATGAATAAGGTCCTGTCATTTCTTCCAAACATCATCACCGCCGGCATAATTTTTGTAGTAGGCTGGTTTGTCGCACGAATAGTACGCCAGGTCGTGACAAACCTGCTGGCAGCTGCAGGGCTTGATGCTTTTACCGAAAAGATAGGGCTTTCACAGGCCCTTGGCGAGCAGAAAATGTCTAATGTTCTCGGGATCTTTTTATTTGCGCTTATCATAATCCCTGTTCTGATTGCAGCACTGAGCACACTTGGACTTGATGCAATGACACAACCTGTTAGTGAAGTACTTAACACTCTGCTCTCGTCCCTGCCTCAAATCCTGGGGGCCTGTATCATCGTAATAGTCGCCTACATGATCGGCAAGCTGCTTTCCGGCCTGATTACAAATCTCCTTACTGGTATCGGTTTCAACTCTATTATGGTTATGATTGGACTGCAGAAAGAAGCGCCTGCGGAAGGCAAACGTACTCCGTCAGAAATTGCAGGAGTACTTGTTCTGCTGGCGGTCATGTTCTTTGCGGGCTTGGAGGCATTCCGCATGCTCGGCTTTGAGTCTCTGGCAGGGCTTGTTAATCAGTTTATGGTCTTTGCCAGCCATATCCTGACAGGGCTTATTATCTTTGCGCTCGGTCTCTACCTGTCACATATTGCTTCCCGCGCAATCCTTGCATCGTCTATGGTGCAGGCAGAACTTCTGGCAACAGCTTCGCGCGTTGCGATTATAATATTTGCCGGCGCCATCGCTCTCAGACAGATGGGCATAGCAAATGAGATCATTGTGCTTGCCTTCGGACTTATGTTCGGGGCAGTCGCCGTGGCCTTTGCCATAGCCTTCGGAATAGGCGGACGGGATATGGCCTCCCGTAAACTTGAGGAGTGGGAAAAAGCTTCAAAGGCTGAATAAGGAAACTGCCTGCTTTCCACTTGTCCGGCTGTCCTGCAGATACCTGCTTCATATGGGGAGGAGAGACACAATCTCCTCCCCTTTTTCTTATAATAACCCCTCAGACAACCTGTTTATTTGAACTGCCCTCAAATACCCGCAACTCTCCAGATAAACC
>QZIL01000063.1 GCA_003599025.1 Nitrospiraceae bacterium
GCGATTGAAGTTAAACTCAAAAATATATTCAAAACTTGTTATAAAAAATAATCCTGAGTCAGCACTCCTTCGGTAACATTTTATTATGAGGCAACTGGCTGAATAAGTCTGTATAGATACTTGCATTGATCAGACATACTGAAAGCGCTTCTGTGGTAAAATTATGTTTCATGGACCCGCTTATTTCTATAAAAAAGATAAAGTTTCCTCTCCCGTCAGATGATGATAAGCGGGCTGACGAACAGAGAATAAGGGACTCACTTGGTCTTGAGCCGCTCGAAATACCTATATCTGTTCTGCGTAAAATCCCTTCAAATACAGGAAGCGACATTTCCTGCATAGTAGGCAGGAGCAGGTGCGGCAGCAAGCTGATTGACATCTCAGCCGTCACCTCGTACTCTGTGGCCCTTGATCTTGGATCAACGAACCTTGTTGCAGCCCTTTATGATAATGTTTTGCGTCGTATTGTTGCTGAAGCGAAAGTAGTGAATCCTCAGACAAGGTTTGGAAGCGATATTCTTACACGCATGCACCATTCCATGTCAGGCAAGGCAGAGGATGTCTGCAGGAGTCTCATGGAGGGTGTGGATGCGGTGATAAACAATTTATGCATTGATGCGGATATCAGCCGCTGTGATATCCATGCCCTGGTGACTGCAGGTAATACGGTGATGAGCCATTATTTTCTGGGTCTTGATATCAGCAGGATACCGGTCTCGCCCTTTGTGCCGGTTGTCAGGAAACCCGGGTTCTTTAAGGCATCTGATCTGCAAATAGGTATTCATCCCGAGGCACTGGTATATGTTTTTCCAAATGCAGGCATATATGTTGGCGGAGATATTGTGGCCGGGCTTCTTGCATCCGGGATATATGAATCTGAGGCCCCATGCGTTCTTATAGATGTCGGGACTAACGCAGAAATCGTAATAGGCAGCAGGGACTGGCTGCTTGCTGGTGCAGGTGCGGCAGGTCCTGCGCTGGAGGAAGGCATCGCAGGCATAGGCAGGCGCGCTGATAGCGGCATTATCTATGATATAGATATTCATGATAAGGGAACAGTCTGCCGTACATTTGATAATGCGCCGCCTCAGGGGATTTGCGGGTCAGGTATGGTGAGCCTCGTATCTGAACTTTTCCGCACTGGAATTATCGGCAGCAATGGCATGTTGAACCCCATACATAAGGGGGTATTCAGGCTGGATGACAGATTTGCTTTCACAATTTCGTGCCCTTCCGGGGAGGGACTTATTATTGAACAGACCGAGATAGATAATTTCCTGAGATCCAAGGCAGCTATGTTTACTTTACTGCTTGTAATGCTCCGCTCTGTAGGCCTGCGGTTCGGCGACATACAGAAGGTATATGTTGCAGGGGCGCTGGGAAATGGTATTAATGTCGGGAAGGCAGTCGGAATAGGCATGCTTCCGGACTGGCCTGCTGAACGTATCATCCCTGTAGGCAACTCATCTTTAAAAGGGGCGCTGATGATAATTGAGGACATCGGTCTTCTTGAACAGGAAGACAGAATAACTAACATGATAACCTATAAACATATGCATGATGATCCGGAGTTCATGAAGGAATTCAGCGGGGCAATCTTCATTCCTCACACCAACCCTGAACTACTGAAAATTTAACAACACCAAAGAAAGACCAAAGGCGAAATTGAAAAATCCCGAGAGATCAGAAACATTCCGGGCGGAGTGAAATATGATAATCGATATTACAACTGCATCATATGATTTTCATCATAAAAAAAACTAAAGAATTCAGTGATAATGCCGATATCAGAATTAAGAACTGATAACATTTATTGTCAAAGACAACGGATTGTCGTCATGGAGAATGAACTTTACAATAAATTCAACGAAGAGATAAACAGATACCGGAATTCCCTTCTTTTTTATGCGAAGAAATGCGACTGGGACACTTTCAAGGACAAGGCCGGCAGACTCTTTGATTACGTCGAGTCCTTTGAAATGTCGGTGCTCGAAAAAAAGTTCTTCAGAATAACCAAAATTATAATAGTTGCCCTGTGCTTTATAGTAATATTGATCCTCAAGATGAATCCCCAGATATATCCTGACCTCGCCAGGGTTAATGAACTAATGACCCTTGCAGCGCTTGCCATATGCGGTTTTGAGGTGTTTTTCCTGTTCAATTACCGGATGTATATAAAGGGCAAGATATCCTGCTATAAAAAAAGACGCGAGAGATTCATCCTGAACCTTCAGCGGGATTTTGAAGTTATGACCGTTTCAATGGCTGCCTGAGTAATTTCATTGGCCTATTTCTTTCTGGAAAATCCATTTATGCATACTGTAATCCTTAGACTATCCGGAATCTCCGCATCATTTTTATTAATTGACCTCGACGTTACCGTATAATACACTTTGAAAAAAGAATACCCCTCAGGTAATATTTTTTCAGCTGATTAAAATAAGACTTAAGATAAAACAACACCCTGCGGAGCAGAAATGGATAACTCTTCTTTAATCAAATCACGATTCACGGTCCTGCTGATGCAGGCCAATGCAGCAGATAAACACGGTTTTAAAGCGTGGGTCTTCCACCCTGGCATGATGTTTAACGCTCAAGGCAAATGGTGGGGCGACTGCGGCAGGCGCAGCAGGCCCCATGAGGGACTGGATTTGTGTCTGTACAGAAACCGGCAGAACAGGATTGTCCGTCTTACAGAAGGTACTGCGGTCCCTGCGATGTTTGACGGGGTGGTAGTAAAGATCATCGATGACTTTCTCGGCAAGTCTGTATTTATCGACCACAGTGTTTCAGGTAGCCAGCCATTCTGTTCGATCTATGGTCACACAATTCCTCAACCTGGCTTGGAAGCAGGCTGCAGGGTCAAAGAGGGGGATATAATAGCTGCAATAGCTGATACCGGCAGATCAAAGACAGGCCTGTTGCCGCATCTGCACATATCGCTCGGACTGTTGTCCGGGAAAACATCCTATGACAGCATGGACTGGGAGACGATAGGGAATCCTGATATAATTACACTGATAGACCCGATAGGAATTATTGGGGGAGATTATGCAATACAGGACAGTATTATTCATTTTCTCCCCGACAGATAAGATAGTTGAGTCTTAATGTGAAGGTCAGCGGGAGGTAATTTCAGGATTTCACAATTCGATTAGATATTGAGAATCATATTATGCTAATCCTGATTACTCTCATTCAATTACATCTGTTATCAATGGGTATGGCTGCTCTTATGGTATCGAGTTGACCTCCTTAAATTACCTCCCGCTGACCTGGGTTGAAAACACGGGGGCATTAATAAAATGAGGGAGAACAGTTTATTTGGGCTTAGCAATAAAGTCGTGAATGGCTCGTGCAGCACGTTTGCCTGCGCCCATTGCGCTTATGACCGTGGCAGCGCCGGTGGATATATCACCTCCGGCAAAGATGCCGGGGATGTTTGAGGCGCCGTTTTCGTCAACTTCAATATAGCCGGCCCCCCACAATTTCAGCCCTTCAATTGACCTTACCAGTATCGGATTTGATGTCTGGCCGATCGCCATGATCACCTGGTCAACATCTAGAATGAATTCCTCTCCTGAGCATTCAGGTCTTCTCCTGCCTGAAGTGTCCGGTTCACAAAGCACCATTCTGTCACACCTTATGGCCTTTACATAGCCCCTTTCATCTCCTATTATTTCCTTGGGATTAGTCAGGAACTTGAAGATTATGCCTTCCTTTTTTGCGTGCTCCACCTCTTCCTGTCTTGAGGGCATCTCATCACCGGACCTTCTGTAAACTATAAATACCTTCTCTGCCCCTAATCTCAGGGCCGTCCTTGCCGAATCCATGGCAACATTGCCTCCGCCGATAACAGCCACTTTTCTCGCTTTCTTCACAGGCGTATCATATCTGGGGAACTGCTCTGCCTTCATCAGATTTACCCTTGTAAGAAATTCGGAAGCAAAATAAACGTTGTTCAGGTTTTCCCCCGGGATCGACATATACCTGGGAGACCCTGCGCCAACGCCGATGAATACTGCTCTGAAGCCCTCTCTAAAAAGCTCCTCAATGGTCTGGGTCTTTCCAACCACCCAGTTGAGCAGGATCTTTACCCCGAGGCTTTTTACGTATTCAATTTCCCTTTTAATTATTTTTTTGGGAAGCCTGAATTCAGGTATGCCATATAACAGCACCCCGCCTGCCTCATGAAGGGCCTCAAATATTGTGATGTCATACCCCATCTTTGCAAGATCAGCTGCTGCTGTCAGTCCTGCCGGGCCTGAACCGATGACAGCTACTTTATGACCGTTCGGTCTGATTTTCACAGGCCTTTCGGACAGACCTTTCCTGGCCTCATAATCAGCAGCAAATCTTTCGAGTGCCCCGATAGCTATGGGCGCTTTCTTCTTTCCCAGAATGCAGCGGCTCTGGCACTGGTTCTCCTGGGGACAGACCCTTCCGCACACAGCGGGAAGCATATTGTATTGTCTTATGACATTCAGCGCACCCGGGAAATCAGTGTTTCTTATCGCCGCGATGAATGCCGGAATATTTATCTCAACCGGACAACCCTCCACGCACATTGGCTTTTTGCACTGCAGACAGCGCCTCGCCTCTTTAAGAGCCTGCCTCTCGGTCAGCCCTAGTGCCACTTCCCTGAAATCCCTGCTCCTTTTCTTCGCGTCTCTTGTTCTCATTTATTAACAGTTGCAACCGTCCCAGCCGTTGCAACTGTTGCAACCGCTGGAACCAGTCTTATTTTTTACAATTCCTTTTACATTTTTTCTTTTTAAACAGCTTCATGGATTCCTGCTCTTCCTCCCTGTAAAATTCCAGTCTGTCGGCGAGCACATGGAAGTCCACTTCATGCGCGTCAAATTCAGGACCTTCAATGCAGGCGAATCTGGTCTTTCCTCCCACGGTTACCCTGCAGGCCCCGCACATTCCGGTGCCTTCAACCATGACCGGATTGAGGCTCACAAGGGTCTTTATGTTATACGGTTTTGTAAGTTCCGCTACTGCCTGCATCATCCGTATCGGGCCAACTGCTATCACTATTTTTACTTCAGACTTGTCCATTACATCTTTTAATGCCCCGGTGACCAGCCCTTTTAGCCCTGAACTTCCGTCATCAGTGGTAAACAGTACCTCGTCAGAGAGTGCTTTAAATCTGTCTCCCCATACAAGCAGGTCACTGGTCCTTGCCCCGAGGATGACGGTGACCCTGTTGTTTTTTTTATTCAATGCCTTGAGAATCGGATAGAGAGTGGCTGATCCTATTCCTCCGCCTACAAGAACGCAATGACCATATTGCAGTATCGGGGTGGCATGGCCAAGCGGTCCTGCGATGTCCCGGATAGCCGTTCCCGGCTTCAGGGTGCCGAGCTTTTCTGTTGTCTTGCCTATCTTCTGGAAGAGAAGAGTGATAGTCCCTTTTTCACTGTCTGCGTCTGCAATGGTCAGAGGGATCCTTTCCCCTTTTTCATCGATGCGCAGGACTACGAAATTCCCTGCCTGATGGTGTCTTGCGATGTATGGTGCATCGATTATCATTGCTTCGACTTGCGGAGCCACGGTTTCTTTTTTCAGTATTTTATACATAGTATTCCCGGTTACAGTGTTCTGAATGTATGTTGATGTCTATGGAATTCATGAATGAAAGCTTGCAGGGCAGCCGGCCATTTGATATGAAATATACTGAACAGGCCTGTTACCGCATCCACTGTTCAATAAACAAGCGAAGTTATTATAGCAGATAAGTGTTTTGAAAATCATTTGTCAGGACTCTGATAAAACGGAGAGCTGATTAACCGCTTACAGATGTGTTCTGGTATACTTTCTGCAAGGAATACACAGTATAATTGATAATCAGATTGGGATAAGCAGGATTGGCAGATTAATACCTGACTTCCTGCCGGGTTAACTATTGAATATGATACTAATAAGACGATCAGCGGTATTTCCTCTTTTGATCATGATGCTCATGCTGTTAACTGGTGCAAACGCCTACGCTGTTCACAAAATCTCCCTGGACGTTGATATCAGTATTGCGCAGTCCGGGATCAGAGGCACATTCAGGATGGATGTGTCTGCAGGAGAAGAAGTAGTGCTTATGACCGGCCCGCTCTTAATTGAGGAGATTGAGCTTAATGGAGGTCCTGCAGATTATGACCCGGCAGAAGGGAAAGTCATAATTGTCCCTCTGGTTGACGGAGAGATTACAGTCAATTATACCGGGATTTTTAAAGGGCAGGGCAGGGCATATGGCTCTGATGATCCGCGCGTTGAGAACATTATAGATGAAAGGGGAGTTTCGCTTACAAACATATGGTATCCGACTTATGAAGGACTGAGCTATTACGACCTCAGGGCCACATTCCCGTCAGGATATAGTGCCGTTTCAGAGGCTGAAGAGATAACAAAAGAAATCAAAGGAAATAAAATCGAATACCACTTTCGTTTCCCCTATCCGGTAGACGGAATCAATCTCATTGCATCTGACAGGTACATTATCGTCAGAGACCGCTTCAGAGACATTGAAATATACGCCTACTTCCTTCCGGAGAATGCTGAACTGGCAAAGACCTACATAGATTCCACAAAAAAATATTTGAGGATGTATGAAGACCTCATAGGCATGTTCCCTTTCAGAAGCTTTTCAATTGTGGAGAACTTTCTGCCGACCGGTTATTCAATGCCTACTTATACCCTGCTGGGAAGCACTGTAGTCAAGCTTCCCTTTATTACAGAAACATCTCTGGGGCACGAGATACTGCATCAGTGGTTTGGTAATTCAGTCTATATAGACTACGACAGCGGCAACTGGGCCGAGGGACTGACCACTTACCTTGCTGACCATTTATACAGGGAACAGGCGGGAGAGGGCTGGCAGTACAGAAAGCAGATGCTGATTGATTACAAAAGTTACGTGAGTCAGGAGAGTGATATCCCCCTGTCATCGTTTACCGGCAGAGTGGACCGCCCGACGCGTGCCGTGGGTTACGGCAAAACAGCCATGGTATTTCATATGCTGAAAGACCTGGTAGGCGAGGAGGTCTTTTATAAGTCCTTAAAAGACGTCCTCGGGGGATACCGTTTCAGAAGGGCCTCCTGGAGTGATTTCAGGACATCTTTTGAAGCAAAGTACGGTCAGGACCTGGGCTGGTTTTTCACTCAGTGGACCGGGAGGGTGGGTCTGCCTGAACTGACACTGCAGAAGGCTGAATTAAAACAGTACGGAAGGAATTTTGCACTGAGTCTGAGAATCGGGCAGGGTGAAGATATTTATAAACTGAAATTGCCTGTAACTATACACTTTAAAGACAGGGTGCAGACAGAGATAATTGATGTTGACGCCAAAGAAGTCAGTATCGACCTGATATTGCCGGAAAAGCCACAAAAGATCGTCCTTGATGAAAATTACGACATTGCCCGTGTCATCAGCAGGGACGAGTATCCCCCTGTTATCGCGAGGCTCCTGGGGGACGATAAAATAATCATTGCACTGCCTGGTGAGGGGCAGGAAATATATGAAAGCATAATAACTGACTTTAAGGACAAAGGAGCTGTTGCTAAGGCCGTAAAGGAAATCACGGTATCAGACATTGAATCCGGTACCGTTATAATACTGGGGAGCAGCAATCCTCTGGCACTGAGACTGTGCGGGCCTCTTGCTTATGAAGATGCAGGGTTTTATCTGATCATGAAGGCCCACCCATGGAATCCGGAAAAGGTCATAGCTGTCTTTCACGGCAGGTCAAAGGATGAAGTTGACGCGGCTTACAGGAAAATAACGCATTACGGGAAATACAGCAGTCTGTCATTTAATAAAGGCATTATCGCTGGCAAGAGTATCAATGAAACTAAAAGGGGGGGGGTAATGGAAATGCCGCATGAAGCAGCTGCGATAGAAGTTTCCTCCATAAAGACACTGTCGGATGTAATAAAGGGCGTTGAAGACAGGAGGATCATTTATGTCGGGGAGATACATGACGTGTTTGCGCACCACGCGGTACAGCTTGATATCATTGCAGGCATTTATAAAAAGTACCCCCGCATCGCCATAGGCATGGAGATGTTCCAGCGGCCTTTCCAGAAACCACTCGACAGTTTTATTGCCGGGGACACAGGGGAAGCTGAGTTTCTGAAGCAGACGGAATACTTTAACAGGTGGGGTTTTGACTATCCCCTCTATAAACCGATCCTTGATTTTGCAAAAGCCGAGAAGGTGCCTGTAGTAGCGCTGAACCTCCAGAAGGAGATAACCGGGAAGGTGTCCCACGGCGGCATTGATTCGCTTTCTGATGAAGATAAAAAAGAGATCCCTCCAGACCTGGACTTTTCCGACATTGAGTACCGGGAGCGTCTTAAAGAAATATTCAGCATGCACAGGAATTCAGATGAAAAGAACTTTGAGAATTTCTATCAGGCACAGATACTGTGGGACGAGACCATGTCTCATTCAGTTGATGAATTTGTGAAGAACAATCCGGACCATAAAATAGTCGTGCTTGCAGGGCAGGGCCATCTTAGGTACGGGTCGGGCATCCCGAAAAGGACCTTCCGAAGAAACGGGCAGGAATATGCAATTGTCCTGATAGATGAAGAGGTTGAGCAGGGCATTGCCGATTATGTGGTTTTCCCCAAAACAGTTGAGGGTGTAACCACACCCAAGCTCATGGTCTTTCTTAAAGTGGAGGAAAACAGGGTGAAGGTTTCCGGCTTCCCTGAAAAAAGCGTGTCTGAAAAAGCGGGCATCAAGTCCGGAGATGTCATCCTCTTTATTGATGATACTGAAGTAAAGAGTGTCGATGATATCAGGATCCATCTGCTCTCAAAAAAGACAGGCGACATAGTCAAAGTCAGGATATTGAGAAAGGAAGCGGACAGGGGAAAAGAGATTGTCATTGATGTGGAACTGTAAGTTTATTTATTGGTGCCCTAATTCATGAAGGTTTGACCGGCAGGCTTTCAACACTTCTTCAGACGTCTCTTCCAGAATTCACTGCACACCCAGACCGACACTATCAATGCAATAATCAGACGCCAGGCTGTTCGTAGACTGAATGATGTAATCAGTTTCTTGGATCTGCCCGGATTCGTACCGGCGATCTCTTTCTGTCCATATTCGGTCATGGTTTCCTCTTGTGCGAGCCATGACAACTCAGGAAACACCGAGGTGTACCGCTTTACTGCCTCAGGTGTGTTTGAGAGGCATAATCCGAGGAAGAGCAGGTTTAAGGTAATGATCCCTGCCAGCATACTAACAGAGAACCTTTTAACAGGCCCGCGGACAGTTTCAGGTTTTATCCCCTTGCTGACCGCAAGGACAAAATAAACGCCTGCAACAGCATTGATTCCTATATCTTTGTAGGACCATATCCTTTCCGGAGTTAACCACTGGATGAACTCGTCCAGTATACCGATAAACAGCACGAACAGCAGAGTGGTGATGTACACTGTCCAGTCCCGTATCCGGTGGCTGAGTGCACCGTACAGTAAATATGCAAGAAACCCGAACTGGAGCAGATGGCCCGCTTCCTCAGGATTCTCTCTGAGTTGAAGGGTTGTATAAATATATGCCCCGGCGGACAACGCAAGCCATGTGTACTGATGTGCTGATTTGACCGCTGATCTGAAAAGCAGGAAATAGACGAGGGCGACAAGCAGGGACATAAAGATAAACAGGACCATGTACGTGAAAAAATCCTTCCCGATTGTATCATAGACATACCTTTGAACGCTCCGGGCAACAGGGACAGTGGCAAAGATCGCGGCAGTCCACAGAAAGACCCGTAACCAGGCGGTCCTGTTCCATCTGAGCGCTTCTTTATTCCTGTCCGGGTTAGTATTCACGTGATATGTTTTCTGAATTTCCGTACACCGCCTGTCCGAGCGATATGCCGCCGTCATTCGGGGGGACGAGCTGGTGAATGACCGGCGTAAGACCTCTCTCCCTGAGCCCGTAAAACGAGTTTTCAAGGAGAAAGGAATTCTGAAAGACCCCGCCTGACAGCGCTGCATAGGATGTCCCTGTTTTTTCTTTCAGTAGTTCTGCTGTCTGAATTATGAGCTTCACGATCGTGTTATGGAACTTTCTTGAAATCACTTCCTTTGGCGCGGCTGCCCGAATATCATGTACAATCATTTCTATCACCGACCTCTGGTCAATAACACCGTTCTCAACGGTGAAAGGATATGCAGATATTTCATCCGACCTGAAGGCCAGTTGTTCAAGTTCCACCGCTGCCTGCGCGTGGTATGAGACCCTGTGCCTTAAGCCGATAAGAGAGGCGACGCCGTCAAAAAGCCTCCCCATGCTTGTGGTCGCAGGTGAATTAATATTTCTGTGAAGCATGTTTGTCAGGAAAGATCTTTCCTCCGGGCTGAAAGGGACAAGGGCAAGCTGCTCCGCGCTGTCCCCGAAGGTTTCATATAAAAGCGAAAGTGCTGTCCTGCGGGGCTCACTGACCGCCCTGTCACCACCGGGGAGTTTGAACGGCCGCAGGTGAAAGGCCCGTTCAAAACCCTTGTACGAGGCTGTCAATATTTCCCCTCCCCATATGGTCCTGTCCGGGCCGTAACCGGTCCCGTCAAACGCAAAGCCCGTTACCACGGCGTCTTCAGGGATATCGTTTTCAACCATGCAGGACAGGATATGCGCATAATGGTGCTGGACCTTTACGAGCCTTCGGCCATACTGTTTTTCCCCGAACTTTGTGCTGAAATATCCCGGATGCATGTCAGCAACTGCAACCTCCGGGACTATGTCGAACAGTCTGAGGAAATCATCGATGGTCTCTTCATAAAATTCTGCTGCGAGAGGCGTATCAAGGTCCCCGATATGCTGGGACACAAACACCCTGTTGTCAATGCCGAGCGCAATAGTGTTGTTCATGTTGGCGCCGAGCGCCAGTACAGGCCTTTTGAATTTAAACGGCATGATTACCGGTGTGGGAACAAACCCCCTTGAACGTCTTACCGGTACCTGCCTTTCCGCTGCTATCCTTACCACCGAGTCATCACACCTTCTGAGAATGTCCCTGTTATGGGTGAGGAGGTAATCAGCTATACCGGAAAGCCGGGTGAATGCGTCTTTTTCATCTTTGACGATCGGTTCGTCCGTGATATTGGCGCTTGTTGCCACTACAGGTTTTTTCAGTTTGCGGAGTATTATATGGTGAAGAGGGGTGTAAGGAAGAAAAACACCGACAGTATTGTTTTCCGGAGAGACCGAATGAGCGATCGTCGAGTTATCTTTCTTTCTCACTATTACAACCGGTTTTTCAATCGAATCAATGGCGCGTTCTTCAAATGAATTGAGATGTACTTCCTCCTTAACAGATATCATATCAGGGAACATGACGGCCATTGGTTTTTCTTCCCTGTTCTTCCGCTCTCTCAGCATGACAACCGCCTCCTCACTGGCTGCGTCACAAACAAGATGGTATCCGCCGATGCCCTTGATGGCAATAATATTGCCTTTGCGGATAAGGTTCACCACTTTTTCCAGGGCCTCTTCTTTCTCACATATCAGACTGCCGGACCTGTCATGAAGACCGGTCCAGGGGCCGCATGCAGGACAGGCATTGGGCTGCGCGTGGAACCTCCTGTCAGATGCCAGGTTGAATTCCTTTTCGCACTCCGCGCACATATGAAAGTCTCTCATTGAAGTATTCCTTCTGTCATAAGGGAGGGAATTAATTATTGTGAAGCGGGGGCCGCAGTTTGTGCAGTTTGTAAAGGGATAGATGAATCTCCGGTTCCTGGGAGTTGTTATGTCATCAATGCAGTCATGACAGACCGCTATATCGGGGAGGATGTATGCCTGTTTAACACCCTGCTCATCACTGTCCCTTATTTCAAAATTATTAAACCCGGTATCTTCAAGGTATGCATGCTGGAGGCTGTATATTTGTGAGAGCGCGGGCCTTTCACGGACGATTCTTTGTAAAAATGAATCGAGGCTGTCCTTATTACCTTCAACTTCTATGAGAACACCAGAGGTATCATTCAGGACATAACCGTTTAATCCTGATTCTTCAGCCAGTCTGTATACAAAGGGCCTGAAGCCTACTCCCTGGACAAGGCCGGTGATCTGGAGTCTGAGACGCATGGATATATGTTAACATTTCAAACTCATCCTTTCTTGTATCGCTTAACAAGATCATAAGCTGCGTTGAGTTCAAGAGTAAGCTCTTTTGCCTTCTCCTGCAATTCTTCGCTCAGATGACTGACCTTGTCAGGATGTGTTTTGGTCATCTTCTCTTTATAGGCCCTGTTTATTTCATCCAGTGTGGAATCACGGTTGATACCCAGCACTCTATACGCCCTGTCTAAAGTGAGCGGGCCCTGAGGTCCGGCTGTACTGTCCTGCTTTGACTGCCTGCCCGTGTTCGACTTCCTGTAATAATCAGAGTACTGCTTCTGCTGTTGCTGCTTCAGCTTTGTATTCTTGTACAGGAAATAAAACATCGCCCCAGCTGCAATAAGGTCATCAATGAACATCGGGTTTGCATCAATAGGACTTATGATGTAAATGGCGAGGAGGATGATCCAAATGTAGTTTAGTAGCTTGGTCATTTTATTTGCACGCTGCCTGTTATACCGGATAATAAATATTCGTCGTAACGTCATTCCCGCAGTCTGTTGAGCGGGAATCCAGAAGCCTTTTGAAAGGAATGGATTCCGGCTTAAGGACTGCCGGAATGACAATAAATAAAACAGGACATTAATTTTACACGTATTAATAACATATTCAATTGGTCTTATACCAGATATTGCATGACCCTTCCATCGAAACCATACAGGGCCCTGCAGGTGACTTCGGGGTGCAGGCCTTTTTGAACAGTTTGCAGTCAGCAGGATAGGCCTTCCCCAGAATTACCTTTCCGCATATGCATCCCGGGATTTTCTCCTCTTTAATTTCTTTAAGCTCAAATACCTTTCTAGCGTCCCTTGCGGAATATTCATCTTTCAGTTCCAGTCCTGAACCCGGAATATGTCCTATTCCCCTCCAGTTTACGTCTGCGGCTTCGAAGAACTTTGCCATGATTTTCTGTGCCTGAATATTCCCTTCCGGCCTGACCACGCCTGCGTATACATTGCCTGTCCGGACATTCCCGTTTTTCAACTGGCCCAGTATCTCAGCTATACCGAGCAACAGGTTGTCTGCTTCAAACCCTGCCACTACTGTCGGTATACCGTATTTTTCTGAGAATACATTCCACGCGTTTGAGCCGACTATTGCTGACACATGGCCGGGAGCGATAAAGCCGTCTATGCCGATCTCCGCGTCCCTGACGAGTATTTCCATAATGGTCGGTGTTAACCTGTGGGAGCTGAGAATGTACAGGTTGTCCGGGACACCCGTCTCCAGTATTGCAGCAGCAGGTGCAGTTGTAGTCTCAAAGCCGATTGAAAAGAAGACGATCTTTTTGTCCGGGTTTGCCTTTGCAATGCTTATCGCTTCGGTCGGGGAGGTTATCATTTTGTAATTTCTTCCCTGTGCGCGGATGGAGCCTTCCTTTGACGGGACCCGTAACATGTCGCCGTACGTTACAAGGACTACATCAGCCCTGTTCGAAAGATTGATCGCGTTGATGATATCGCTCTCAGGGCAGACGCAGACAGGGCATCCGGGGCCGGGGATGAGTTCGAGGTTTTCCGGCATGAGGCTTCTCATTCCTGAAAAAGCGATGGTATGCTCATGCGAGCCGCATACGTTCATGATCCGGATATTTTTGTCAGAAGGGACGAGTGAGTGGATGAGTTTAATAATATCATTTGATTTGTCCATATGAGCTAAAGACATAGTAAACTAAGTTGGATAATTACTGCAAGGAAACATTTGTCAAAGGCAAATTCTAAAACTGAAAAGTCCACTTTGGTGCTTTAAGTCGGGTGGTTTGAGTCAGCTACATCTACTTTTACTAAACCATCCTGTAAATGTAGGCGTCTTCAATAAACGTATTATTTATGACATTACCGGTAAATCGGATACCTGAGATGCCGCGCCCTGTCCGAATTCCGGTCCGCAATGTTTTTATAAGATCATCGGTCAATTTTAAGACCGAGATTTCTGTTAAAGTAATGGAAGCAGGCGGAGAAAGTTTCTCAATAATTGACTGAATAAAATTATACGATTTCTTGGGCCCTTCCCGTTCAACAAACGGGGATGCAATGAACAGCCGCCATTCGTCAGACTCAGAGACATAAAACCAGAGAGCAGCATCGACCCTGAAAGTCGTCTTGTCCAGTTCTTCAATTAATCTTTTGCCTTTTTCTATATCTTTTTCTACCAATGCAGTTTTAACCATTTCATAACCCCATGCTTTTTGTCAGCGACTGCTGATAAAAGGTCGCTTGCCTCTTTTTCAGTATATTTTTTATAACGACTCGCTTCCGACCAATCCCTGACAATGCTCCAGTTTGTTTTAAATGCCGGAGCGTTTTTTATTTCTTTATCTAATTCTAAGCCAAGACCGGCTGCTTTGACAAGCTTTGTAAGATCATGGGTATAACTTTCATTAACTGTATTCTTGTCCGGGAAATCATGCCTCTTTGTCATCTTTGCAATACATGCCTTAAGACCACACTCAATAGCATAACCGCATAAATAATAGGCGCCTTCGTGATTCTTGTTTTGTAATAAGACCTTGGCTTCTTTAAACCTGATGAGAGAAAGTTCCCTTAGATCGTTTCTGTTCATTCCATGCCCCTAAAGTATAGATGAGTTGTAATAGCTTACAATCGGGGAAGAAATATTTCAATAGGAGCTGGTTGCGGACTTTATCAGGATGTTGCATCTATAAGGTCACAATTTGTGACCTTATAGAAGGGGCAAGCGATTGTGGTACAAATAGTTCTTGAATTTCCCCCTTGCACTGCTTATGATATTGGCAGAACTAAAGAGGGCTTTTAAATAAACTAATCCATTAAGTATATTTTGAGGGTCAAGATGCTTTGTTCAAAAATCGGGACTGAATGTCCACATCCGGCAATTAGAGATAGTAAATACGTCTTTGCGATGATGCCTTTTAAGGACTCTACCTCTGTATTTGATGCAATCAGCCAGGCTGTGACAGGAATTCACGGAAAGAATTTTGTTTGTGATCGGGCTGATGAGCAATATACTAATCTTTCAATATGGTGTAAAAGGATTTGTAAAAACATCAGAAAGGCAAAATATCTTATTGTAGATACTACCGGGAAAAATCCCAATGTCTTCTATGAGCTCGGTTTTGCCCATGCCCTCACACATACAAAGGCTATTATCATCACTCAAAAAATAGAAGAAGCGCCTTTTGATGTTAGAGATTTAAACCATATCGAATATTCAGAGAAGGACCTTCCGGACCTCAGAGGAAAAATCAAGAAGGCAATCGAGGCACTTGAAAAGGATGAAGCCGAAGAAGGATATGCCAATAAGTCTCCTGAAGAAATTATAAGCGATTTGAAATCACAGGTGAGGGACGAAGAAGATAGGGCCGATAAATTCAAAAAAGATTTAAAAGAGTCAGAAGAAAGAGAACGAAAACTCAAAAAACAAATTGAAGAAATAGAGTCTATTCAGAAAAATCCAAATGAAGAAGCAAAAAATAAAATTATAGAATATGAAAAAACTATTGCTGAGTTGAAAGCAAAGCTGGAACTTACAGAGAAGGACAAACTAAATGTCATTAAACAACTGAATAAAACCATTATGGAAAAAGAAAAAGGATTGAAGACCTTAAAGAACAAATACAAAAGTAATGATATGAGGTCATTATTAAATTATCTTCTCAATGATTCAACAAAACGGTCGGAAGCGATGAAGTGGTATAACAAAGCTACTTACACAAAACAAGTTGAAGGTGATTTAGAGACATCAATTGAGTACTATTCTAAGGCAATATCTTTAGATCCTTACTTTGTAGAGGCTTATAACGACAGGGGGATCGCCTATGAGCTGTTTAAACAATATGATAATGCAATAGCTGACTATAACAAGGCAATAGAATTAAATCCAAATTATGTTTTTGCTTATAGCAACAGAGGACTGACTTACAAATATCTTAAGCAATACGAAAAGGCAATTGATGATTGTAACAAAGCAATAGACTTAGATCCCAATCACGATAATTCCTATATTAACAGAGGGCTGGCTTATTACCATCTTAAGCGATATCATGAATCACTTGCTGACTATAATAAAGCAATAGAGCTGAATCCAAATGTAGCGACAGCTTATATTAACAGAGGTATTATTTATGATGATCTTAAGCAATATGACAATGCGATAGCAGAATATAATAAGGCAATAGATATAAATCCAAAGCATGCGATGGCCTATAACAACAGAGGCGTTACCTATAAAAATCTCACACAATACAAGAGTGCGATAGCCGACTATACAAAGGCAATAGAAATAGATCCAAATCATGAATTTGCTTATAGCAACCGAGGTAAGCTATTTAAGAAACTTGAGCAGTACGATAAGGCGATAGCAGATTATACTAAAGCGATAGAATTGGACTTGAATGATTCAGGAAATTACTTTAATAGGGCATTAGTATATGGAATCCTAAAGCAATATGACAATGCGATAGCTGATTATAATAAAGCAATTGAGTTAGATCCAAATGACGATGGTTCTTTTTTAAACCTTTCTGAATTGTTAATTATAAAAGGCGAAAACCAAAAGGCTTTAGAAACTGCAAAAAAAGCATTCAGTTTATCATTAGCAATTAAAGACAAGGTAGTAGGAAAATATCTCGAATGTATTTCAAAGACACTTCTGAATTTAGATGTTTCGGGGTGTGCAACCGATTTACATGAACTCTTATTACAGGACTTTACTCTTACATGGTCGTTTGATGAGATAGAATCTTGGCTTAAAGAGGCTGATATCAGCGAAGATAAAAAGGCGTTTATTATACGTTTGACAGAACAAATAAAAAAACATAATATGCAGTAGAGGATAAGAGGTTGACGTCTTAGGCTGGTTTAACATATCCTCGGCAGCATGTCTTCTTCAAGCATGTCCAGCAGGCGTTCCCCACCTATCCTCGTCTTTAATCTCACACCTTTAAATTTAGAAGTGACCTTGCCGATGAGCGCAGCATTTTCCCCCAGCGGATGTCTCTTTAGTGTCCCAAGGACCTTGTTAGAGCTTTCAGCCGAGGCAATTATTATCGCCTTTCCTTCATTGGCAAGATATAACGGGTCATATCCGAGCATGTCAGAGATAAAACGGACATCTTCTCTTACCGGCACTCTGTCTTCAAAAACCTGTACACCGAGCCCTAGTGACTCGGACAGCTCCACCAGCACGGTTGCGACACCACCGCGGGTCGGGTCTCTCATCCATTTTATGCCGTCAATTTCAAACAGCGGGGTGAGCAGACCGTTTAGCGCAGCACAGTCGCTCCGGACCGGGGCCTCGATGCTGAATTCTTCTCTTGTGATTGCTATCGAAGTCCCGTGGTCTCCGACTGTTCCGGTAATAATGACAGCGTCTCCGTCAGAGACATTGCTCAATGGCATCTCTTTAACGACCTCTCCTACGCCTGTGGTATTGATATATATCCCGTCGCATTTGTTTTTTTCAACAACCTTTGTGTCACCGGTAACTATACGGACTCCTGCTTCTTTGGCCGCATTACCGATGCTTTTTACTATCTGCTCAAGGCTGTCAAGAGAAAACCCTTCCTCAATTATCAGACCTAGTGAAATATATTTAGGGACCGCCCCGCTCACAACAAGGTCGTTGACTGTTCCGCAGACAGAAAGCTTCCCGATGTCACCTCCGGGGAAGAAGAGGGGGCGTATGACATAGGAGTCAGTGGTAAATGCGGTCAATGAATTACTGAGATTAAGTATTGCTGCGTCTTCAAGAGGCCTGAGCTCTTCGCTGTTTATATATTTCAAAAGTATGTTTTTGATTAATTCCCTTGTGAGCCTTCCGCCGCTGCCGTGTCCTATTTCGATCTGTTTCATAGTTCCATTTATCCGCAGATTGCACAGATTAATATATTTATTTTCTCGGTTGTCATTCCGGGCCTGACCCGGAATCCAGCGGGTCTGAGAAGGAAGTAATCAATCTGCTTTCTTCTGGATTCCCGCCTTCGCGGGAATGACACTCCTTGAGTTATCTCAAATTACTTTTTAAAAATTCAATCCACTCATCCATCCCCTCGCCTGTCTTTGCCGAGGTAACGATAATCTTCAGTGAAGGGTTTAGAGCCAAAGCATCTTTTTTTATTTTATTAATATCAAAGTCAAAATGCTGTACAAGATCGGACTTTGAAATAATAAGCAGCTGTGAGGTCCTTATGGCCTTCGGATATTTCACGGGCTTGTCATGCCCCTCAGGCACTGAGATGAGCACTATCCGAATATGTTCGCCGAGGTCAAAGAAGGAAGGGCATACCAAATTGCCTACGTTTTCGATAAAAAGGACATCAAGTTTCTTCCCCTTCAATTGACGTTCCAGCGAGTGAAAGCCCCGGTGGATCTGCTCTGAGTCGAGGTGGCATGAGCCCCCTGTGGTAAGCTGTACAGCCGGAACGCCTTTGGCCCTTATCCTCTCCGCATCCAGATCGGTTTCTATATCGCCCTCAAGCACCCCCATGCTTATCTTATCTTTAAGAACCTCGATAGTTCTTTCGAGCAGAGTGGTTTTACCTGAGCCGGGAGAACTGATCAGATTTATAGCAAGAATTCCCAGATCATCAAAGTGCTTCTTATTACTGATGGCAGCCTGTTCATTCGCCTTCAGAAGACTCTGGTTAACATCTACAGTTTTGACCCCTCTGTGTCCCCCCTTAGTAAGGGGGGAATGTGGGGGGTGTTCATGGCTATGCACTTGACATCCGCAAACATCACACATATATTTCTCCGTTATTCAAGACTCTAATTAAAGGTTTGTCATTCCGGGCTTGACCCGGAATCCAGAGATAAAAGACTGGATTCCCGCTTTCGCGGGAATGACGCTATATAGGACATTTATTATGAGATATTCAATAATGCGTTATACCTCTATTTCCACGCTTTCTATATGCTGTTCTTCCCCTGATACGAGTTTTAAATTACGGGACCCGCATGCTTCGCAGGCAGGGAAGTAAATGTCCTCTGCGCTGAAAGATACATGACAGTCACTGCATTCATATACCAGCGGGACTTCCTCTATGAGGATCTCCGCCCCGGAAAGCAGAGGATGTTCAAGCTTGATGGCATCAAAGGCAAATTTTAAAGAATCTGTCACAATGCCTGACATTTTCCCGATCTTCAGTCTGACCAGAGTGATCTTTTTTGCGTGATTTTCTTTTGCGATCCTGAAAAGTTCATCCACCATCCCCAGCGCAATGGACACTTCATGCACTGTTGTCTTCCTCGTCCATCATACGCAGGACCTCTTCAAGGGCCTCCCATATCTCATCGGCCCGCTGTTTGTCGACTTTCTCTATTGCAAATCCCACATGTACGATGACATGATCACCGATCTGAAGCGAATCCTCGGGCATGAGCTGCAGGCCGATTGAGCGCGTGACACCCTTGGCTTCAGCAACACCTGAGGGATAGTTTATCTCGACCAGCTGCATGGGAACGCCGACACACATGTAAGACCTCCAATGGAATACGTTCAGTGACGGATATATTTTACAGTGAATCTTCAATAATCTCTACAGGTATTATCGAACCTCAACCTCCATAATTAATCTTCCTTAAACTTCTTCAGCCTGAAATAAGCCTCCCTTTCTCTTTCGCTGATATACTGCGAAATGGTCTTGATCTGGTGCTTCAGGTCGGGCAGTATCCTCTCTTCGAGCACTTTTATCTTCCTTGTTATAGTCATGATCTCGTCGCTCAGCCTCTTTAACTTGCTCTCATAGGCTGCAATCTCGAGCATGGACTCAACTATTTTTTCGAAGTGGTATATGCCCTCTTCGAGATGGGGAGTTGCAGAGGTAAAGTCATACCCTCTTGCATCAGGGTTTCTGACAGGGGAGTCATGCGTGACCACATCTTTATACTTAAGCCCCCAGATGGCCTTTTCGATAATATCGACGCTGATATGACGCTCTGTTGTAAAGGTCACAGACTCGACTGCGCTTCGTCCCATATGCCCGAGGCTTAATCCCAGTTCCTGAAGGGCCTTGCCGTATATTCCGACTATCTCCTTCCTGCTCCTGAGAAACGGCAGGCTCGTGTTGAAGAACTCCCTGATAAGCGCCTGTCTCCTTGCCTTAAGTATTCCGGTGCTGTTTGAAACAGATACCGCCTTCTCTTTGAGAAGCAGGAGGTTAGTTCGTGTAGGGTGAATTATCATGATTAAATAGAGTCATTCCGGCAGTCCTTAAGTCGGAATCCAGTTCTTTATTGAAAGACTGGATTCCCGCTTTCGCGGGAATGACGGCCTATTGTTTATTTATGTTTCAAGTGAAAATCTCTTCAGCAATTTGATGCCTGCATCGAGCGTCTCGTTAATATTCCTTCTTTCCGGTTCCTGGTTTACAAACTCCCTTTCAAACAGGTCAGCGAAGTCCAGCATCAATCTGTCCTTCTCTGACATTCCGTCCTTCCCCACTATCGCCTCAAGCCTTCTGAGGTCCCTTCCCCGGGCGTAATATTTATACAGAAGGTTGGAGACCTTCCTGTGGTCCTCCCTCGTATGTCCTTTCCCGATGCCTCTCTGCATAAGTCTTGAAAGACTCGGCAGCACATCAACCGGAGGGAATATGCCTTTCTGGTGGAGTTCACGGCTCAGTACTATCTGCCCCTCGGTAATGTAGCCGGTCAGATCAGGGATCGGATGCGTGATATCGTCCTCAGGCATTGTGAGGACAGGGAGCATGGTGATGGAACCTTTCATGCCGCGTATGCGCCCAGCGCGTTCATAAAGCGAGGCGAGGTCGGAATACATAAAGCCCGGATAGCCCCTCCTGCCCGGCAGTTCCTCTCTTGCTGTGGACACCTCCCGCAGGGCGTCGCAATAATTTGTCATGTCAGTGATTATTACAAGGACATCCATGCCTTTATCAAAGGCAAGATATTCTGCAGCGGTAAGTGCGAACCTCGGGGCGAGCAGGCGTTCCATTGCCGGTTCATCCGCCATATTTACAAAGGCGACGAAACCTGACCTCATTTCTTTAAGCGTGTTCATATAATAGGAGTATTCACGGAATGTCAGGCCGAGGGCCGCGAAGACAACGATAAAGGCGCTGTCCCTGTCCGCAATTTCATTGATGTCCTGAAGCGCGTCCTTTTTAATGATCCTTGAATTTCTCAATATAGCTGCGACTACTTCTTTTGAAGGCAGGCCCGAGCACGAAAAGACAGGGAGCTTCTGCCCCTTGACCAGAGTGCTCAGCCCGTCTATGACTGAAAGGCCTGTCTCGATGAACTCTTCCGGCCTGGCCCGTGCAGTTGGATTCATGGGAAGGCCTGTAATGGGCGACCGCTTTTCAGGGATGAACATCGGGAGGCCGTCAAGGGGGACAAAGGACCCGTTAAAGACCCTTCCGATAATTTCAGGGGACAGCGGCGCCAGTCGTACAGAATCGGTGAACACAACAGAGGTCTTTTCAAGGTCAAGGCCGCGTGTCTCGGCAAAGACCTCTATCAGTGCAGTGTCCCCGGTTATCTGCAGGACTTCACCGTCCAGCTGTCTGTTGTCAGGAGTGAGCACTTTCACGACCTCTCCAATCCTGGCGCTGAACACCCCCTGAACAAACAGCAGCGGGCCTGCTATGGAAGATATTGTCCTGTATCTGTGTTCTGAAAGTCTCATAAGTTCTCTATCCTGTCGTCATTGGTCCGAAAATACCTTGAAGGATGTCATTCCGGCTTGTCCGGAATCAAGCTTGCCAGGCAGATTCCCGACGCGCGGAGCCTGTCCCGACTTGTTCGGGGCTTGCGGGAATGACAATCCAAAATTATGTCAACGTGTTCTATGCTTTTGTATTAGTCAATATTTCACTCAACACCGCACCCTGCTTCAATCTCTCCTCCGCACTTTTATAAAAATCCAGTATCTTCTTTACTGCCGAAAGCGTCTTTTCAAGAGGGGAGAAGGCGTCATCGGTGTAGGCATTCTGACAGAGAAAAGTGGACCTGATCATCTCTGCTGCATGAAGCAGCAGCCGGTCCTGGTCCTGAATGCCTTCGATGCCTATTATCTCCACAACCTCTCTGAGGGCCTCTTCCTTCTGCAGCATGTCCCTGCATCCCTTCTGAACGTCTTCCCACTCTGGTGATACTTTATCTTTGTAATATGTCAGAAGCTCACCTGCATAAAGCGAGTAGCTCTGGAACCAGTTGATTGCCGGATAGTGTCTCCTGTGCGCAAGAGATGTATCAAGCATTAGAAAGGTGCCTGTATTTCTCAGACAGGATTGGGTAACCGGCTCTGTAAAGTCACCGCCGGGAGGAGAGACAGACAGCACCATGCTGAGGGAGCCGGTCTTTCCGCTCAGTGTCTCTACTACCCCGGCCCTTTCAATGAAACCCGAAATCCGTGAAGCGAGGTATGTCGGGTATCCCTCCTCTCCCGGCATTTCCTCAAGGGAAGAGGATATCTCCCTTAGGGCCTCTGCCCATCTGGATATGCTGTCAGCAAGGAGAAGCACATGGTAGCCCATGTCCCTGTAATATTCGGCAATGGTAACAGCCGTGTATATGGACGCCTCCCTCGCAGCCACAGGCATGTTTGATGTATTGATGACGAGTACGGTCCTTTCCATCAGGCTGCTCCCTGTCCAGGGGTCTTTAAGCGTTTTAAACTCCTCGATCATTTCTGCCATTTCATTGCCGCGCTCACCGCAGCCAACATATACGACAATGTCTACGTCAGCGAATTTGGCGACGGACTGTTCAAGTATGGTCTTTCCTGTGCCGAAGCCCCCGGGAAGGATAGCGGTACCCCCCTTTGAAAACGGAAACAGAAAATCTATTGCCCGCTGACCGGTGACAAGCGGCTGGCCCGGTGCTATCTTTCTTAAATAAGGCCTTGGTACTCTTACAGGCCATTCCTGACAGAGCGATATCTCTTTTCCGTCTGAAAGTATTCCAACAGGGCTTTCAGTATTTATCTCTCCGTCAGCCACCCATGAGAGTTTCCCGTTTATATCACTGCCGCAGGTAATGAAATGGCTGAAACGGCCTTCACTGACATGGCCGATTATCTCGCCGGGGGACAGGGCATCCCCTTTGTTCTTTAATGGATGAAACCTCCATTGACGTGAGCGGTCAAGAGCGTATACTTCTTTTGCTGATATGATAAAGGGACCTGCATCCTGCCTCAGTCTCTCGAGCGGTCTCTGCAGCCCGTCGAAGATCCCGGACAAAAGTCCGGGCCCCAGGCTGACGGCAAGGGGGGTGCCGGTCGCCAGAACAGGTTCATCAGGGGCCAGACCGTGAGTGTCTTCATATACCTGGACCACTGCCCTCTCTTTCTCGAGCTTGACGACCTCGCCTGTAAGCATGGCATTCCCCACATACACCCTTTCAAAAAGCCTCAGGCCTTTTAAAGCCACGCTTACCGTTGGTCCGGAAATCCCTGTTATATTACCATTCATATATTCAGCCTCACATGGTATCCTATGGCCCGCCTGATCAGCCTTGAGGCATAATCTTCTATTTCAGCACCCGCTCTCTCGGGTGAGGGAAGGACCAGCAATATGCCCTGCCATGAACGCTCGATGTCCTTCATCTTTTCCTCGTTCTCACTGCTTATCAACCGTTCATCAATTATAATAAGGCCCTTGTCAGGGTCTGCAGTTGTGTCTTTCAGTATGGTCATTAAGCTGCCTTCATCTGCAATATACTGGTCTGTGCCGGTGAGACTGAAGCCGAACACCGCGTCTCCCGGAGTTATGAAGGCGATTTTTTTCAATGAACAATCTCCTCTCCGAGAGTATTCCTGTCGATTTCCCGGCCGTGATAAATTATGCTGAGGTTCTTTGCCTCCATAGCACATCTCCACAGGTAGTTGAGAATGAGTCCGGTGTCCGGGCTTTCCCGTTCCCACTTTTTTATCTTGACTGTCAGTCTTCTTTGCAGGGCATTGTCAACACGGGCCGCATCCGGTCCTTCAATGTGCAAACCAGTCTGCCTGTATACTAGTGCTGCCAGCGGGCCGGTATTAAAAGAACGCAGTATGTCAGTGAGTACTGTCTCTTTGACATTGCCGCCCCTGATGAAGAACGGCGGAGTGGTTGTGTCCCACTTCATGCACCTTTGAAGGGTGATGATATTTCTTGCGTCTGCAATAAAAGCAAAGAAATCTCTTATCACTGGATGCATATCCATGCTTATTATGTATTTGAATAGTGCGTCTGCGAGGCCCTGCTCCAGGCCCCTGAAACCGTCCTTTAAAAAGACCTGTTCAAGTCCGGATGAATTATTCTGCATAAAGGCATCTGTCCTTCCAAGTTTATCAAGGACAGCCGGGACATCCGGCCCGGCCCTCAGAAGGCCTCTGAGTTTATCTGACATGAGACTGAATTGCAGTATACGCTCTATGTCTGTGACGCTCCCGTCTGACGACTTATATCTTAAACATACGAGCAGGGTGTTCAGTTCTGTATACATAAAATACGGACTGAATATGTTTCGCAGCCTGTTATTCATCTGATGATATATCCACTCTCTTTCTTTCAGGTACTGCCTCCATGCACTGTCCTGCGTACGCATGAGAACGGGTTTATTGTGAGCAGGCGGGCCAGGGTATTCATATATATCGCGGCCTGAAAGCAGACTGTCCCAGTCTTTGATCAGGGACAGTCTCCTGCCGTGGATCCTCGCGAGCAGATATTCAGCAGGATAGCCCCTGTCTTTAATCTCCTTCAGTAGTTCCATGACGTGTTGCTTCCCTGTAAGTGTCTATGACCAGAGAAGGCAGTAGCTCTTCCCAGGCCCTTTCGAGTCTTTTTTCAAACGTATTAATAATATGCCGCCTCCTGTTTTCCGAGGCAGCCTCAAACCCTCCGGAAATACTGTCGTCGGACACTATCTCTGAACCGGGGAAATATCTCTGTGCCATTACCGCATCAGCAGAGTGCACACAGACTTCTTCCCATCCGGCCTGTGGAATTTCCTTCACAAGGGCTGAAAAGATATTTTCATAACCTTCCCTCCTGAGCTCATGAAGACAGGTTAGGGAGAGATTAAAGAGCCTGTCAGAAAGCGACCTTTCGGCTGACAGCAAGATAATTCTCGCTTTCTTCTCAGCCGAGGAAAGGATGTCAGCTTCCTGTGCCCTGGTCAGACGAAGTTCCATTGTCCTGTATTCCTGCCGCAGCTGCTCAATTTTACCGGCTGTCTCAGCCCGCATTTTTTCAGCCTCAGCCTCAGCCTCGTTCCTAACCTCCTGAACCTTCTCTTCTCCTTCTTTCCGCAGGGAGGCGATAAGTTCTTCATGTCCCATGACCTTAAACCCCGAACAGGATCATGGCTGCAACCACAAACCCGAGTATGACCATGGTTTCAGGGATTGCGACAAGGACAATTATAGTGGCGCTCAGCTCAGGTTTTTCTGCAAGGGTGCCTGCTCCTGCAGCGCCTATTTTTGATTGTGCCCATGCTGTTGCCAGCGCAGGCAGTCCGATAGCGATGGCTGCGGCAAAGGCCATCAGCACCTTTTCGAGATTCATGTTGTCCCTCCTTTTTGGCTTGTAACCCCTTCTGTCATTCTGGCTTGTCCAGAATCATTTTTATGATGAAAGATTCCCGACAAGCGGGAATGACGGTAATGGATACGTATATTTAAAATTCTCATCTTATCTGTATTCCTCTTTTTTTCTGAACGGTTCAAACTTCCTCCCTCCTGCCTCAATGAATTTATTGAAGAACTCGACATAGTGGAGCCTCAATGAGTGTATGGTTGGAGAAAAGATACCGATCATGATATTAAGCAGGTGCAGAAGTCCTGCCACTACGGTCCCGACTATGATATCTCCTGTCATGCCTGCGAGATGGTTTGCTACATAAGCGAGGAGTACGGACGTCAGCCCTATCGCCATGATCCTCGCATAAGATATTATGTTGCCGATGCTCTTAACGACCTCCAGCGGTGCGAGAAGCCCGCCTGTAAACAGCAGGACCGGGGTAATTATAAGTATCGCAAGAATGACCGGTCTGGTCATCAGTGCCGGGAAGAGACCGAAGAGTGAGGCAACAAGGGCGAGTATGGCGATGATCAAAGAGATATGCATAAGCTTCAGCAGGGCTTCCTTCTTTGTCTTCCTCTGCATGGCCTTGATGAGTCCCAGGAAACTCCCTATGAGAATGTGGACAACACCGACCGAAACTGAGAAGTATAACATCGGTATTACAGCTGTCCGCCTTTCAATAAACAAAGGCTCAAGGCCGAAGAGCGTATGACCGAACTCACCAAAAAACTCTCCGTAGAGTATTCCGAAAAAAATGGAATACAGGGAGGCGGTCATAAGTATCCTGCAGGCGTCAGCGACATTTCTTTTTTCCCGGAACTTCTTAAAGATGACAAACGAAACCGCGATGATGAATAAACCATAACCTGCGTCACCCAGGATCATGCCGAAGAAGACCGGGAAGAATATGGCGATAAAAGGTGTCGGGTCATAAGAGGTGTATCTCGGCAGGGGGAGTATGCGGGTGAAGAGCTCAAAGGGTTTAAAGTAGGGCGGGTTTTTCAGGATGACCGGCATCCTGTCAAGGTCCTCTTCCTCTATTTCGAGTTCCTCAAGCACAACTTTCCCTTTGAAATTGTCACTCAGCCGCTCCTTCAGTTTTATGACATCTTCAGAGGCGGTCCAGCCGTATATAAAAAAACACATGCGGGTCACAAATACGGACGCGGTCGCCTTTAAGAGAGAAAGCCGCTCGTCAATCCACTCCCTGACTCCCTGGTAGATGGTCCCCCACTTCACGGAAAAACTGTCAAGCTGCATATTAATTATGTCTATCTCTTCAGATATTTCAGACAGCCTTTTTTTCAGAAAAGATACCTTGCCGGTAAAGGTAAGACCTCCGAAGGCGGACGGGAACCTGAGTTCCGGAATATGCTTGTCACTGAGGGCCTGCTTTATTCTGCCGGACATGTTTTTGTGAATGGTTATCAACCCGGCCCCTGTGCCGTCTGCAGCGGTAGATGTCAGGAGTTCGTACCTGTCGCCTGTCAGGTGGGACAATGCCCGTCGCAGGAGCCCCTCAGCATCAGGGTCTTTTAAAGTAAGACCGACAATATCAATGTCCGGACTCTCTTTGAGCCCTTCAAGGAGAGGTTCGACAGCATCGAGGAAGACATTGTACCGGCTGAGTTCAGCCATCTCTTTTTGTAATGCTTCCTTTTTCAGGTGGAGTCCCCTGCAGGTCAGCAGATGCTTCTGCAGTGTTTCGTTAATGGTGTCAATAATGGCCTGCGGATGAAAGTATCCGCTTCTGGCAGCAATAACCGGGAGGTAAGACAGCAGTTCCTCGATCCTCTGCCTGAAGTCTTCGAGGAAAAGCTTTTCTGAAAGGCTTTTCCTGTCAGGCAGGTAGCTGTCGATATATGCCCCGTCAATCTTGTTTATAAACCCTGTGGAACTCGCTTCGATCTCGAGGATGCCTGTATCACGCAAGAGGGACAACACCTTTTCGAGCAGCTCCCGCGGCCCTGCTACCTCTACCTTTGACATCCTGACTATCATGGCAGTATCCCGGGGATGTGCTTTCTTATGATGCCCTTCAGTGCTTCATCACCTGTTTTTTCGAGCCTTGAGGCAGTTGTATCAGCCTTCCTCAGGATATCAGCGGCCTTTTTTTCTGCACTTAAATCCGAGGAGATTATGGCCTGATTGAGGACCTCCTGCAGCCGTTTCTCTTCCTCTGATATTTCCTGTTCAGAGGCCTGCCTGAGATTATCCAGCATCTCCTGCGCCTCGATCTTCGCAGTTTCGAGATTGCGCGCGACCTCCTTCTCGACTTCCACAACCTCGCTGAGAAGGTCCTCTTTCATAATTAAATTGTATCAGCAACTGTATAGAAAACAAGGTGTTTAATAGGTATATTAGACTTTTTAACCATGCAGGGATCATTGACAAGTCCGTCCAAAAAGATTAGATTATTTCAGCTGTCCAGGTAGAAAGGAGCGGTCATGACAAAGGATTTCAACGGACTGAAAAAAGAATACCGGCCACGTTCCGGCCAGATTGCGGTTGAGATGGGTTTCATAACAAAGGCCCAGTTATTGGAGGCCTTAAGCGACCAGGTTGATGATGACCTCAGCCACCGCACCCACAGGTTCATGGTCGAAATATTTCTTGAAAAAGAATGGATTACACGTGAACAGGTTGATATTATCCTGGATGAGCTATACAAGGATGAAATGAGACGCAAAGGGAAGTTGTGATAACGGCACTTATATCCACAGATCCCACAGATGAAGGCGCAGATTAAATCCGAAGGGTGGATCCTGTAATCTGGGATTTGTCATCTGGAGTTTAACAGAACAAGCTACGAAAGCGATTACATATGGTGTAAACGCTCCTAGTGACTATCACAATTACCCTGGAGATTATAAGTATGAAGGCATTCTTGAAGCATGTCATTCCGGCTTGTCCGGAATCTTTATCCAGAAGATTCCCGACGCGCGGAGCCTGTCCCGACTTGATCGGGGCTTGCGGGAATGACAATCTGTGTCGCTTTACTTATAAACTCCTTATTAAGATATAGGCGCCTTGACCGGAACCGCCTTCACTCCCCATTCTTTTAATTTTTCAAGCACCCTGCCGGTGAGGTCCCCCATTTTACCGCTGATAAGTTCTGACATTTCCGCGGAGGTTTCCATTGATAAGGGCTGGATGCCGATAAGGCAGATTTCCGGAGGCATTATCTCCATCAGTCTGGCTGCAAACAGCATGTCCGGGAGACCTATCTGATGGACCGAAAGTTTCTGGCTTAAGAAAGAAGGAATTCTGTCACCTTCTACAGCGTCTATCGTGCCGGGCTCTTTATTGAAGTTCGCAGCGTCAACTATCAGCACTCTGTCCCTGTTTTCAAACAGCGGCAGCAGATCAAGTCCCTTGGTGCCGCCGTCAATCAATTCAACGTTGCCGGGGAACGTGTATTCGCTGATGAGCTTATTGACTGCATGGACTCCGACCCCGTCGTCAGACAGGAGTATATTGCCTATTCCAAAGACCGCGATGTTCAATAGCTGCCTCCTTTTTTCATGCAGCTATTATACATTAATCAGGACATGAGGTGTTTCAGCATTTTAACCCCGAATTGACTCAAATAAAATGTTACCGTAAGGAAACCTGAAAGGGTATCGTTGACTCATAATGCATGTTACCGAAAAAACATGCAGCTAAAAGGAGAG
>QZIL01000010.1 GCA_003599025.1 Nitrospiraceae bacterium
TAAGGTATCTCGGCAGACATGGAAACCTGTTCCAGAATGTCTATAATCGACAAAAGACTTATTACATTTTTGCTTCAGGGCAATCATGTTGTTTTTCTTCCCCTAACTACTTACTACTATCTACTAACTCCTTTTTAAAGGTGTCGTATAGAAATTCTTCCACAGCCTTGAATATCTGGAATCGATACAACGGAGTTTCTTATGAACGATAAAATGACTTCTCATAAAAAAGGTTCTGTTGTAATCGTAGGCGGGGGCATCGGTGGAATGCAGGCGGCCCTTGACCTTGCGGACAGCGGGTTCAAGGTACATTTAATACAGAAAGACCCTTCCATCGGCGGTACGATGGTCATGCTCGATAAGACCTTTCCAACTGGAGACTGCTCGATGTGCATGATCTCCCCGAAGATGGTGGAAGTCGGCCGTCATCTTAATATTGATGTGCACTCGCTGGCTGAGGTAGTTTCGGTTGAGGGCAACCCCGGTGATTTCAAGGTCAGGGTCAGGCTTCAGGCCCGTTATGTCGACCCTGACAAATGCACGGGCTGCGGTGACTGCGAGGTAAAATGCCCCAAAAAGCTGCCGAGTGAATTTGATCAGGGTATTGGAAAGCGCAAGGTCATTTATTCCCTCTTTGCTCAGGCTGTCCCAAATACAAGGGCGATTGACGCGAAGCACTGCCTGTATTTAACCAAAGGGACCTGCCGCCTGTGCGAAAAGGCTTGCAAGGCAGGCGCAATAAACTATGAAGATAAAGATAAAGAGATTGAAATAAGTACCGGTGCCATTATCCTGTCCCCGGGCCTTGACCGATATGATGCTACCGTACGCGGTGAATTAGGTCTCGGCCGGTGGAAGAATGTCGTGTCCTCCATCCAGTTTGAGAGGATTCTTTCTGCATCGGGTCCATATAAAGGAGAGGTGAAGCGCCCCTCTGACGAAAGACATCCGGTAAAGGTCGCATGGATACAGTGTGTCGGCTCAAGGGACTCTCATAACGCAAATCCCTGGTGCTCGTCGGTCTGCTGCATGTACGCGACCAAACAGGCGATAATCGCTAAAGAACATGACAAACACATAGAGCCGTCCATCTTTTATATGGAGATGAGGGCGTTTGGAAAGGATTTTGATAAGTACGTTGAGCGCGCAAAGAATGAATACGGGGTCCGTTATCAGCGGGCCATGATATCTGCTGTAAAAGAAGACCCTGAAACAGGAAACCTTCTGATGCGCTATGCTGACGAAGAAGGAAAGCTCATTGATGAGTCCTTTGATATGGTGGTCCTGTCAATCGGGATTGAGCCCCATAAAAACGCTGCAGAATTCGCAAAGACCTTCGGCATTGAGACAAACCCTTATCTCTTTGCAAAGACCTCGCCGCTTCGACCAGTGCAGACATCCCGGGAGGGGATTTTTGTTACCGGCACTTATCAGGGGCCGAAAGACATTCCCGACACCGTAATGCAGGGTAGTGCTGTTGCAGGCGAGGCGATGGCCATACTTTCAGAGGCACGCGGAACAGAGGCCGTCCACAAGGAGCTGCTGCCGGAGAAGGATGTTGAAAATGAGAAACCAAGGATAGGAGTATTTGTTTGCCATTGCGGAACCAACATAGCCGCAACTGTGAAAATAGATGAAGTTGTCGAGGCAGCAAAAAAACTGCCAGATGTTGCATATGTAACAAACACTATATATGCGTGCGCCCAGGACAATCAGGATGTAATCAAGAACGTTGTAAAGGAAAACAACCTCAACAGGGTCGTAATCGCATCATGTACGCCGAGGACGCATGAGCCTCTGTTTCAGGAGACGATCCGCGATGCCGGTCTGAACAAATATCTCTTTGACCTGGCCGATATACGGGAGCAGTGCTCATGGTGCCATATGGGTCAGAAGGAAGAGGCAACCCAAAAGGCGATCGGGATCGTGAAGATGTCTGTGGCAAAGTCCCGCCTGCAGAAGCCTCTGAAGACCGACAGTGTGAGCGTTACTCCTGCCTGCATGATCATAGGAGGCGGCATCGCCGGCATGACTTCGGCACTATCGCTTGCTGAACAGGGCTTTGATGTTCATATCGTTGAAATGGAACCGGAACTCGGAGGCCTTGCAAAGAATGTATACCGTACCCTTGAGGGAAATGATGTTCAGGAATTTCTCAAAGCGACAATTGCCAAAGTGAAGGCCCACCAGCGTATCACCGTTCACACCGGAACACAGGTGAGGAAGACCGAAGGATTTGTCGGAAATTTCAAAACTACACTTACTGATGAAACGGTTATAAGTCACGGCGCCATAATCCTTGCCACAGGAGGAACTGAATATCAGCCCACGGAGTATCACTCCGCTGAAAGCGATAAGGTAATTACCCAAAGGGAACTTGAAAGAAGGATCGCATCAGGTGAGAAATTAAATCCCGGCGATAAATATGTAATGATTCAGTGCGTTGGTTCACGTGAAGAACCGAACCAGTACTGTTCGCGCATATGCTGCCAGGACGCTGTCAAGAATGCGATTGCGATAAAGGAGAAGAACCCCGCTTCCCAGGTCATTATCCTCTACAGGGACATCCGCACCTACGGGCTGCGCGAAGACTATTATAAAAAGGCCCGTGATATCGGTGTCCTGTTTGTCCGCTATGATGTTGAGAAAAAACCCTCGGTCGAAATTGAGGGCAATAAAATTAAAATAAAGACACACGACTATATGCTGAACAGGGAGTTGCAGCTTGATGCTGACTGGCTTGTACTTTCTACGGGCCTGAGGCCGCACCAGACAACAGAAAACACCGGGAAGATGTACAAAGTGACGCGCAACCAGGACGGGTATTTCCTTGAGGCGCATGTGAAACTGCGCCCGGTTGACTTTCCGAGTGAGGGCATCTTTGTATGCGGACTTGCCCATGCCCCGAAGAATCTGGATGAGACCATTACACAATCTCTGGCTGCAGCTGGTAGGGCAGGGGTCATACTTTCGCATGAACGTCTTGCTGTATCTGGAATTATCGCCAAGCACAAGAAAGAGCTCTGCATGTCATGCCTCGGCTGCTTCAGGGTATGTCCCTTTGATTCACCCTATATCGGTGAAGACGGGAAGATCGCCCACAACGAGGTCAAGTGCATGGGCTGCGGTATCTGTGCTGCCATCTGCCCGGCAAAGGCATTTCAGGTCAATAACTTCCGCGATGACCAGATCCTTGCGATGATAGACGCGGCCTCAGAGTGCGAATCAGGGGTGGTTGGTGGATGAATATTTCCTTTTTTTTTTCAAAAAGGGGTTGAGGAGATTTTATAGAATGAATTGGAAAATCCCCCTCGCCCCCCTTTGCTAAAGGGGGGACAATATGGAAGAGCATAAAACGTGAAGGAAGGAAAACTGAATAATGAACAAGGCTGTTGAATCAACTGAAGAGGTAAAGGCCCCTTCGATTGAGAAACCGCATGAAACACCTGAGGGGTGGGAGCCGAACATACTCGCCTTTGCGTGCCACTACTGCGCCTTTGCAGCAGCGGACCTTGCAGGCGTCATGCGGCTTTCCTATTCCCCCAACGTCAAGATAATACGCCTCCCGTGCACTGGCAAGCTGGACCAGATATATGTGCTGCGGGCCTTTGAAAAAGGCATCGATGGCGTATTTGTAGCTGGTTGACTGCAGGGACAATGCCATTACCTGGAAGGTAATACATACGCAGCAAAGAGGGTGGAACACGTAAAGGGACTGCTGGCAAAGGTCGGTATCGACCCTGAACGCCTTGAGATGTTTAATCTGTCGGCAGCCATGGGTCCGCGCTGGGCCGAGATGTGTAATGAATTCACCAAAAAAATCCGCAACCTCGGGCCTTCACCCATATGGCTTGCAACATGCAGTTTGAACAGAAAAGAATGAATATACGAATAACTCTTGTCTGTCATTCCCGCGATCTGTTAAGCGGGAATCCAGAGTCTTTACACGAAGAACTGGATTCCTGCTTTTGCAGGAATGACAAAATGAGGAAGGAGTCATGAAAGATGATCACAGGCGAACAGAAACCGTTTGATGAGATATGGAACATGGTTAAGGACTTTAAAAAGGTCCTTGTTTTCGGCTGTAACACATGCGTGGCGATATGTCATGCTGGCGGCGGCAAGGAGGCGGAGATACTGGCGTCTCTGCTCAGGATGAGAGCGGCACAGGAAGGGGTCGCCATAGAGATAGACCATTCAGCTGTTGAAAGGCATTGTGAGCCTGAATTCTTTCAGCCTGTCATGGATAATGTCCGCAAGTACGATCTGGTCCTTTCCACCGCATGCGGCGTTGGCGTAAATCTGCTTTCAGAGAACATTGGCGAAATTCCGGTGTTCCCTGCCATTAATACAGAATTTTTCGGAGCAGTGCCCAGGTCAGGAGAATTCACAGAGCTGTGCGCCGGCTGCGGCAACTGTATCCTGCATCTTACCGGTGGGATATGTCCCATAGCCCGCTGTTCCAAGTCCCTTCTGAACGGGCCGTGCGGCGGCACAAACAGCGGCAGCTGCGAAGTAAGCCCGGACATAAAATGCGCCTGGGTACAGATATATGACCGGCTTAAACAGTTAAACAGGCTTGATCTGATGGGTGAAATAGTTGAAGCCAAGGACTGGTCAAAGGCGCAGGGGCCGAGAAACTTTAAAGTCAAAGTACTGGAGGAGATCAAAAAGTGAGCTTCAGAGAGATACTTGAATCAGGAAAATTTGCAGTCACTGCCGAAATAGGACCACCCAAAGGTACCGACATCAAGGAGATGTATCATCATATAGAGGTCTTAAAAGGCAAAATAGATGTTGCGAATGTAACGGACAACCAGTCAGCAGTAATGAGGATAAGCTCTCTGGCTGTAAGCAAGATTGTCCTTGATAACGGAATGGAACCTGTGCTTCAGATGACCTGCCGCGACAGGAACAGGATAGGGCTTCAGGCAGACCTCCTCGGCGCGAGCGTGCTCGGCATTCATAACGTGCTCTGCCTGACAGGAGACCATGTAAACGCCGGAGACCATAAGCAGGCCAAGTCTGTCTATGACGTTGAATCAGTCCAGCTCCTTAAGATAGTTGAAGGCATGAACAACGGCAAAGACATGTCGGGCAATGAAATGAAAGGTGCCACAAATTTCTATGCAGGCGCGGTAGTCACCCCTGAGGCGGTCCCGCTCGAGCCGCAGCTGGTAAAGTTCGAAAAGAAGGTAAAGGCGGGTGCAAAGTTCTTTCAGACCCAGGCGATCTATGACATGGAGAAATTCAAGTCATTTATGCAGTACGCAAAGAAATTCCCGGTAAAAATGCTGGCAGGCATCGTGGTTCTCAAGAGCGCAGGCATGGCCAATTTCATGAATAAGAACGTACCAGGCATCACCGTGCCGCAGGAATTAATCGAGGAGCTTAAAGCCGCCGGCAAGGAAAAGGCCCTTGAAACAGGTATAAATATAGCGGCAAGGCACATAAAACAGTTGAAGGACGAGAAGATATGCGACGGAGTGCATATCATGGCTATAGGCATGGAAGACAAGGTGCCGATGATAATGGAGAGGGCAGGGCTTCTGTAAGGAATATAATATTTTTGAGAATGCGAGGGTCAGGGTTTCCTGGCCCTTTTTTTTATAGCTGCCGGATGTCTTTCATGAAGAAGGCCGGCAGCTGGCATTGCTTTATATGACGGATCCGTCAATATGGTGACGAAGTTGTAATCGTTTTTTAATAACTATTTCTCTGATAATCTTTTGGACATGATTGATTTTCCTAAAAAACAACAGGTTGCATGTTACCTGCATACATCATCTATATGTGGCATATTAATTGCTTTTAATACACTTATGAACAGACGATCCTTCGACAGAGTTGATACGAGTCTGCCTGTAAAGTATGTCTGCGATGATGTACTTTATTCGGGGACCATAAGGAACCTCTCGGAAAATGGGATGTTTATAAGGACCGGTAACTTCCTTCCATGTATAAACTGGATAGAAATTTTTGTACCCCTTGACGAAGAGATCTCCAGTTTTTTTGCGAGGATAAGAAGGATAGAAAAAGTTGATAATGCAAACTTCACTATGGGAATTGAGCTCCTCGACCCGCCTCATAATTATCTGGAATTTGTAGGCAATCTAAAGGCTGCAATTAAGTCCGCTTAAAATAAATTCATTGAGTAATATCCCTCATATCTGCGCTTCTTAAACTAATATATAATAATCTGTAATCCTAATCCCCTGTTTTTTAAGAGATTTATATTGGTATCCATTTTGCATAAATATGCTGTTAAGGCTTTCGTAATCAAGAAACTAATAAATGAGATCAATAACTTATTCTTGAGGGAAATAATGGAAGTGTCTAATATAGAGAGAAGGGTTTCTGAACGAATACCTTCGAGCATAGCCGTGAGGTTTACCTACAACAGGTTGCTGGATTCCTTATACTACGGGACAGTTGATAATATTTCAAGAAATGGAATGCTCGTAAGGACCGGGACATGTTTCCCAAATCATACTAATATTACATTGTTTATTTATAAAGACAGGATCCTTATGGTAAATGCAAAAGTCAAAAGGGTGATCAAGGCAGATGGTTTCTACAGGGCCATGGGCATTGAAGTGACAGAGCCGAGTGAAGAATATCTGGATTTTATAGACGGGTTAACAAATAAGTAGTTCCTTAGACCTCTCAGAGCAATCCACAGTTGATAAATGAATGCATTACTTCCTGCTTGCAGCCAGTTTATTCAGGGCATTTATATAGGCCTTGGCCGAAGCCGTTATAATATCTGTGTCAGCGCCATGGCCGCTGACCGATTTATTATCTTCTTCCAGAGAGCAGACAACTTCACCCAGGGCATCGGTCCCCCCTGTGATGGCCTTTACTTCATATTTAAGCAGTCTGCTTTTTGTGCCTGTGATTGAAGTAATCGCCTTAAAGATCGCATCGACCGGGCCGTCGCCGTGTTCCTGTTTTTCGACTATTTCACCATGCACTTTTATTTTCAGGTTTGCCGTCGGTCTCTGGTTCGTTCCTGATGATATGCTCAGTTCGACAAGGCTGTAGGTCTCAGGCACCATTATGAATTCTTCAGACACAATGGCTTCAAGGTCTTCATCATAAATCTCTTTTTTCTGATCAGCGAGTTTCTTGAACCGCTCAAAGGCGCTGTTTACCTCATCATCGGTTAATGTCAGTCCCAGTTCAGTCAGCCTTGTCCTGAATGCATGACGGCCTGAATGCTTGCCGAGGACGAACTGTGTTTTATGCAGGCCAATCGTCTCAGGCCTGATTATTTCATATGTTGATTTTTCTTTTAACAGACCGTCCTGATGTATGCCTGACTCATGGGCAAAGGCATTGGCCCCGACTATCGCCTTATTGGGCTGAACAGACATGCCTGTGATTTTGGAAACAAGCCTGCTGCTGCGGATAATTTCTTCTGTATTGATATTTGTATCGGCATTGAATATATCACGTCTTGTCCTCAGGGCCATGACTACTTCTTCCATTGAACAATTCCCGGCACGCTCGCCTATCCCGTTAATCGTACATTCGATCTGCCCGGCACCGTTCAGGACCGCTGACAGAGAATTAGATGTAGCGAGCCCGAGGTCGTTGTGGCAGTGAACAGCGATTACTGCATTGTTGATGTTTTTTACTCTGTCAAAGAGCGCCTTTATCATCGCGCCGAATTCACTCGGAATGGTGTATCCAACGGTATCCGGTATGTTCACTGTCAACGCACCTGCCTCAATTACCGCCTCCACAACCTCGCACAGATAACTTATGTCGGTGCGCGTGGCATCCATTGGAGAGAATTCAACATCATCGACAAAGCCCCTGGCAAACTTCACCATCTGTACAGAGCGTTTTAAGGCCTCTTCACGGTCTACCCGGAACTGGTACTTTAAATGTATATCTGATGTAGAATGAAAAGTGTGGATCCTCCTTTTCGGAGAGTCCTTGACCGCTTCCCATGCACGTTTAATGTCCTCTTCTTTTGCGCGAGCCAGACTGCAGATTATCGGGCCCTCAACCTCACCCCCGATAGTCCTGATGGCCTCAAAATCACCAGGAGAGGCGATGGCAAAACCAGCTTCTATTATATCGACCCCCAGGCGCGCCAGCTGTTTTGCCACCTGCAGCTTTTCCCCTACATTCATGGAGGCGCCGGGTGACTGTTCGCCGTCTCTAAGAGTTGTGTCAAAAATCTTTATTGTCCTCATGGCAGAATTTCCCTGATTTTCCCTTTCTTAAAGCTTATGTAAGTTCCTTCTATGATTCCCCAGCATATATATATAATCGCAAAGAGAAAGATCACTATTTCAGGATACATAAAAATGAGAACAAATGCCATAACGATAACGACGAGAAGCCAGAACGGTTTCCTCTGTTTAAAGTCGATTTCCTTGAGACCGTGGAAACGTAATGTGCTGACCATCAGGGCCGCGAGTAAAAACTGAAGAAAGAGTATCATGTAGTTTTTCCCTTCCGGCGATCCCAGTACGTCACTGTAAAATAAAACCAGGGATGCAACGACTGTGCCGGCGCCGGGTATTGGAAGACCTGTAAATGCCTTGCTCTCAGTGGTCCCCATCTGCACATTGTATCTTGCGAGCCTGAGGGCGCCGCAGCCTACATAGAGAAACGCCGCACCCCAGCCGATCCTGCCGAAATTGTGCAGGCCCCCCCAGCTGTAAATCAGGACTGCTGGTGCTACTCCGAATGCAACGAGATCTGAGAGTGAATCGAGTTCAACCCCGAACTTGGTCGTGCTGTTGGTCAGTCTGGCGACCCAGCCGTCCAGGCCGTCAAAAATATTTGCAATTAATATGGCCCATGCAGCGTAAACATAGTGGCCTTTAAAGGATGCAAGAATGGCATAAAACCCGCAGAACATTCCGCAAAGGGTGAGCGAATTCGGCAGTATGTAAATTCCTTTTCTCATAATACTTATCAGAACACAGAAGGCAGTACAGTGATTACAGACTTATTGTCTGGGTTCTGTGCTCTGTGCTCTTATTTCTGCTAACACCGTTTCTCCGGCTTTTACCTTGTCGTTTAAGTTTACCTTAATTTCAGCGTCTAATGGCAAAAAGATATCCAGTCTTGAGCTGAATTTAATAATGCCGTATCTTTCCCCCTGCCTGAGATTGTCCCCGGGCTTTACCCTGCATACAGCGCGCCGTGCAACATAGCCAGCTATCTGTTTAATTACTATACTGCCGTGGGCGGTTTCGTATTCCATTGTGATGTGCTCGTTATATTTTGCGGCATCATCTTTAAACGCAGAAAGGAATTTGCCGGGGACATGCTTAACGTTTCTGACAGTGCCGTCTGAAGGCACTCTGTTTACGTGTACATTAAGAGGTGACATGAATATGCTGATTTTTTTTCTGGTCTCTTTCAGCATCTCATCTTCGTTTGACTCGGCAATTACAATGATCTTCCCGTCAGCAGGAGAGATAAACGCGTTGATGTCGTACGGAGTAATTCTTTCAGGGTCTCTGAAAAAGTAAAACATGAACAGCGTAAGTATCAGCGCAACCACAGTCACGTAATTAAATCTTATAATTGCCGAGATGATGGTTATCGCGATGAAGAAAATGATAAAGGGATAACCTTCTTTAGCGAATTGGAACATTTTATCAGATCTCAGAGCGCAGATCTCAGAGCCCAGACAGAAAACAATATCTCGGACAGTATTAAATCTGTGTTCTGTTTCCCGTGTCGTACTGTCCGTCTCTTGTCTGTGTTCTGTGTTCTGAATTCTGTGTTCTGTATTATTTTCATGCCTTGGACTTGTCCACGAGTTTGCCTTTTTTAAGCCATGGCATCATGGCCCTGAGCCTTGCGCCTACTTCCTCAATGGAATGCTGTTCCCCTCTTTTTGTGAGGGCGTTGAACATAGGCTTGTTCGCTTTACATTCGAGCATCCAGTCCCTGGCGAATTCTCCTGACTGGATTTCGTTGAGGATTTTTTTCATTTCTTTTTTTGTTTCCGAGGTAATGACCCTCGGGCCCCTTGTCAGGTCACCATACTGGGCCGTGTTGCTTATGGAATAACGCATGTTGGTAATGCCGCCCTCATAAAGGAGGTCAACAATCAGCTTGGTCTCATGCAGGCACTCAAAGTAGGCCATTTCAGGTGCGTAGCCAGCCTCGACCAGTGTTTCATACCCTGCTGTTATCAGTGATGTAATTCCGCCGCAGAGCACAGCCTGCTCACCGAACAGATCGGTTTCTGTTTCTTCTCTGAAAGAGGTCTCGATTATGCCTGCCCTTCCACCTCCTATTGCAGATGCATATGCGAGGGCAATTTCTTTTGTCTTCTTTGAAGGGTCCTGATGTACTGCGATAAGGCAGGGTACTCCGCCTCCCTTTGTATACTCTGATCTGACCAGATGTCCCGGTCCCTTGGGGGCGGCCATAAATACGTTTATGTCAGGGGAGGGGACGATCTGATTGAAATGGATATTGAACCCATGTGCAAAGGCGAGAAATGCGCCTTTTTTAATGTGAGGTGCGATCTCGTTTTTGTATATGTCTCCCTGGTATTCATCCGGAAGAAGAATCATGACCACATCAGCCTTCTTCGCTGCTTCAGCCGGGGTCATGGCGTCAAAGCCGGCCTTCTTTGCCTTGTCCATGCTCGCCCCTTTTCTTATCCCGATGATCACATCAACACCGCTTTCCTTTAAATTGTTCGCGTGTGCGTGCCCCTGGCTGCCGTATCCCATGATACATACGGTCCTGCCATTCAATGCTCCCTTTTTAACATCTTTATCGTAATAGATTTTCATATGAAATCCTCCTTGTAATTATTACAGCGATTATAAATATCAAGTCATCATTTATGGACTTTGAATAATATCAGATTCAGGTGGGTTTTTGAAAGGGTAATGGCTAATAATTGGTCCTGTTGCCCCGGAGATTTTCAGTCTGAATTATAGGAGCCGGCTGTAGCCTGTAATGGTAATGCCAGGGAAATGAGCTAATAACATCCCGTTAATTTACAACAACCGGGAAAGACCGATGTGCCTACTTTGCCTTCTTCACTCCTTCACGCGCGATCGCGACCTTGCCGGTACGGACGAATTCCTTTATCCCGAATGGCTTAACGAGTTCGATGAAGGCCTCTATCTTTTTTTCCTCACCCGTGATTTCAACGGTGAATGTTGTAAGCCCTGAATCTACTATTCTTCCCCTGAATATCTCAGCGACCCTCAATAATTCGATGCGGTCTTCTTTTCTCGGAGAGACCTTTATGAGTACCATCTCTCTTTCAACATGGTCGATCTCCATAAAGTCAACAACCTTTATTACGTCAATAAGTTTGTTGAGCTGCTTTGTTATCTGTTCAATGACCTTGTCTTCACCGGTCGTAACAATCGTCATAACTGATACAGCCGGATCGATTGTTTCACCTACTGAAAGGCTTTCAATATTATAACCCCTTCCGCTGAACAGCCCCGAGATCCTCGAAAGGACCCCGAATTTATTTTCTACAAGCACTGAAATTGTGTGTCTCATAATTCTCCCGTGATTAATACTTGCTGTATAAAATCTATTTATGTTCGTCACTCCCGCTTGTCGGGAGTCTTTTTGCGATACGGATTCCGGACAAGCCGGAATGACCACTATTTAAGCGACTTGCTAAAACTTACTTTACAGCTTTAAGCTTCTTCTCCGGCTTTTCTTCATTGAAGATCATCTGGTCTATCGCTGCTCCTGCAGGGACCATGGGGAAGACCTTTGCCTTCCAGTCAACGACAAAGTCCATGAAGACCGGTCTGTTCTTTACCTTAAGGGCCTCTTTGATCACCGGGACCACTTCTTCCGGCTTTGTCGCCCTTAATCCTACCGCGCCATAGGCCTCTGCGACCTTGACGAAATCAGGGTTTCCGGTCTCAAGATGTGTATGGGCATAACGCTCCTTGAAGAACAGCTCCTGCCACTGCCTCACCATACCCAGATAACCGTTGTTAAGGATCGCCACTTTCACAGGCAGTTTATTGATGACTGCTGTAGCCAGTTCCTGTATGTTCATCTGGATGCTCCCGTCACCGGCGATGTCGATTACTACCTTGTCAGGACATGCGAACTGGGCCCCTATTGCAGCAGGGAACCCGTAGCCCATTGTTCCGAGACCGCCTGAAGATATGAATTTCCTCGGCTGGTCATATTTATAAAACTGTGCGGCCCACATCTGGTTCTGTCCCACTTCAGTGCAGATTATCGCGTCGCCTTTTGTGACTTCGTAAATTTTTTCCACGACAAATTCAGGCTCGATAATGTTTTTTTCGGCCCTGTATGTGAGAGGTCTTTCCTCTTTCCATTTATCAATCTGCTTTAACCATGAGCTTCTGATCGCGCCCCACTGCTCTTTTGATTCCTTCAGCACCTTTATCAGGTCTCTTAATACGTTCTTGACATCTCCTACTACCGGAAGGTCAACACGCACATTCTTCCTGATTGAAGTCGGGTCGATATCGACCTGGATTATCTTTGCGAGAGGGGCAAAGGAGTCGGTCTTTCCAGTGACGCGGTCATCAAATCTTACACCGATACCTATAAGCAGGTCTGAATTCTGAACGGCTGTGTTGGCATAATATGTGCCGTGCATGCCGAGCATTCCCATTGAAAGTTTATTGGCGCCGGGGAACCCGCCAAGCCCCATCAGGGTCATGGTAACAGGAATCTTTGCAAGCTCTGCCAGTTCCTTAAGCTCTTTTGACGCACCTGATAAAATAACGCCGCCGCCCGCCATAATAACTGGCTTCTTTGCATGTGCTATCATCTGTGCGGCCTGATTTATCATGAACTTGTTCCCGTGATATGTCGGGTTGTAACTTCTGATCTTTACTTCCTCGGGCCATATGAAATCGGCTGAACCGGCTGTGACGTCCTTTGGCAGGTCAATCAGGACCGGGCCCGGCCGCCCTGTGGCTGCTATGTGAAACGCTTCTCTCACTGTCTGCGCCAGGTCCTTCACGTCTTTAACAAGGAAGTTATGTTTTGTGCAGGGCCTTGTGATCCCGACGATGTCAGCTTCCTGAAAGGCGTCATTGCCGATGAGCATAGTCGGCACCTGTCCGGAAAACACCACGAGGGGGATGGAATCCATTGAGGCGGTTGCGATGCCTGTTACCGTATTTGTAGCACCGGGGCCTGAGGTCACGATTGCAACCCCGACTTTTCCGCTCGCCCTTGCATAACCGTCAGCTGCATGGATCGCGCCCTGCTCGTGTCTGGTAAGGATAAGTTCAAGGTCCTTTTCATCATAAAGGACATCAAAGATATTGAGCACAACCCCTCCGGGGTAACCGAAGATGTGCTTTACCCCCTCTTTTTTCAGACATTCAATTAATATTTCAGCACCGCTTTTTTTCATTTTATCTCCAGTCAATTTAGATGCGCCTTGTAGCTTGCTAAAGGTTCATCGTTTCCTGTCATTCTGGCTTGTCCAGAATCTTGTTAATATGGATTCCCGACAAGCGGGAATGACATTGATTTACACGGGGAATTTTGACATTCTTCCCTACGACTTCATAACAGCGCCTGTGCTTGCCGAGGTGACCAGTCTGGCATATCTTGCAAGCCATCCCCTGTTTATTTTGGGTTTAACAGGTTTGTGGGTCTTAAATCTCTTTTTTATCTCAGCTTCACCCACATGTATATCAATTTTCCTTTTTGGAATATCAATGCTGATTATATCACCGTCTCTGACAATTGCAATAGGCCCGCCTTCCATGGCTTCCGGAGATACATGGCCTATGCATGGCCCTCTTGTGCCTCCGGAAAAACGCCCGTCTGTTATTAATGCCACGGACTCGCCCATTCCCATGCCGGCGATGGTGGCGGTTGCGTTTAACATCTCACGCATGCCTGGCCCACCTTTTGGTCCCTCATACCGGATGACAACAACGTCGCCCGGTTTGATCTTTCCGCCCAGAATGGCCTTCATGGTATCTTCCTCTGAATTAAAGACCCTTGCAGTGCCCTTAAAGCGCATCATGCTGCTGCTCACCGCAGTCTGTTTCACCACAGCACCATCAGGAGCCAGAGAACCTCTTAAGACAGCAATGCCTCCTTCTTTATGGTGGGCCCTGTTGAGCGGCCTGATGACTTCTTCGTCCATGATCTCGGCCTTCCTGGCAATGTCAAATGTTTTCGTGCCTGATACGGTTAGAGCGTTATTCAGGCTGGATTTCAGCCTCTTGAACACAGCCGGTATTCCGCCGGCATAATCCAGATCTTCCAGATAGTGTGTCCCGCCAGGCAGCATATTTGAAATGTGAGGGGTCTTGCTGCTTATTTTATCAAATAATTCCAGCGGCAGAGAGACATCCGCCTCGTGCGCTATTGCCGGAATATGCAGTACAGTATTTGTTGAGCCACCCAGCGCCATATCAACTCTTATGGCATTTTCAAAGGCCTTACGGGTCATAATCTTCCGGGGTGTTATTTTCTTTTTTACAAGGTCTACTATTCTCCTGCCGCTTTCAAATGCGATTCTCCGCTTCTTTGAAGACACTGCAAGCGCTGTTGCACATCCGGAAAGGCTCATGCCGAGGGCCTCTGTTACACAGGCCATGGTGTTCGCAGTATACATCCCCTGACAGGAGCCTGATCCCGGACAGGAGCATACCTCCAACTCCGCCAGGTCTGAAGTGGTCAGAAGCCCTTTTTTATATTTGCCTATTGCCTCATAGGCGTCGTTAACGAATGAAAGTCTTTTACCTCTTAAATGCCCTGACATCATTGGACCTGCAGTCACGACTATTGCAGGGATATTGACCCTTGCTGCTGCCATGAGCATTCCAGGGGTGATCTTGTCGCAATTGGTAAGAAGCACCAGACCGTCGAGTTGATGCGCCTCGGCAACGGTCTCTACCATGTCTGCGATCAGCTCCCGTGAAGCAAGACTGTAATGCATGCCCCGGTGGCCCATGGCAATACCGTCACAGATGCCGGGGATGCCGAAGAAGAAAGGATATCCACCTCCGGTATGTACGCCTTTTTCAATAAATCTTTCAAGGTCACGCATACCTGTGTGTCCGGGTATGATGTCTGTGAAGCTTGTGGCAACTCCAATAAAGGGCTTATGCATCTCAGTACCGGGAATTCCTGTGGCATAAAGCAGTGCCCGGTGAGGGACTCTTTCAAGTCCTTTTTTAATTATGTCGCTTTTCATTTTCTTTAATGGTAATCGGGAGGGACGCAGCCTCACCCTTAAATGCACGGTTTTGGGGATGTCCCCGCTTAACTTTTTACTTCCTGGTTATACTCCCTTATTATCTGGGCCATGCGGTCTTTATACTGTAATTTCTGTTTCTGCATTTTCTTCTTCTCTACTTCTTCATCTGTGGTGAGATATTTTTTCTTAAGCATTTCATCAAGAGTCTGGTCCAGTCTCCTGTGCTCTTCCTCAAGTTTTTTGTATTCATCATTCTCATCTCTTAAAATACGCATTATTTCCTCATCTTTCATATGGGCTCCCCCTTCTATGTAATAAGTTGAAAAATTACCATATTCTACAGAAAAATACAAGGTCAAAGCTTTGACAAATCCTTGGTATTGCACTAACATAAAAAACCGGAATTGAAAGCTCGTGAGTTAAGTGCATATACAAATATTATTTCGAAGCCCGATTCTGATGTTAATTAGTATCTGTTGAGGAAAGTGATAATCTGATATTAACATGTCATTTCGAGTGAAGCGAGAAATCTTAACCTGTTGCAATACCAAAAGATTTCTCCCGCTGGTCGAAATGACAATCCAGCTACGTAAGTATTTTATAGTTTCCGCGACAGGAACTAATTAGCTATATTATTGTTATAGTTCGAGGGAGGGAATTACCTGTTGAAACCTGTTCTGATTGATTCTCATTGCCATCTTGACATGGAGGCGTTTGATGATGACAGGTCTGAGGTTGTGAAGCGGGCTGAGGAAGCAGGCATAAAATACCTGATAAATGCCGGCTCTGACAGGCATGGAAACATCAGATGCCTTGAATTATCAAGAGAATATCCCAATCTATACCCGGCAGTGGGAATTCATCCTCATGATGCAAAGACACTGGATGAACCCCTGTTTAAGGAGCTGAAGAAGTGGGCAAAAGGGCCTAAGGTTGTGGCTGTCGGTGAAATAGGCCTTGACTATCATTACCTTCATTCTCCCAAGGGGGTGCAGATAGAGGCCTTCAAGCAGCAGGTCGGTCTGGCAAGAGGACTCGGTCTGCCTTTGATAGTCCACAGCAGGGAAGCAAAAAATGATACCCTACGCGTTCTGAGGGAAGAGGCTGCAGGCATTCAGGGTGTCCTCCACTGTTTTTCAGGTGATATGGACATGGCCAAAAAGGCGATGGAACTCGGTTTCCATATCTCAATTGCGGGGCCGGTCACTTTTAAGAATGCGGCAGGGATGAGAGAGGTTGCCAGATTTATTCCTGATGAATTTCTGCTCATAGAAACTGACGCACCTTATTTAAGTCCTGTGCCATTAAGGGGAAAAAGGAATGAGCCGTCTTTCCTGAAACACACAGCAGAGGTAGTAGCTGAAATAAGAGGTGTAAGTTTATCTGATCTGGCCCGGATTACCACTCACAATGCCATGAGACTGTTTAAGATAGGTGACATCTCTGAACAGGGAGAAATAGCCTATAGAATAAGGGACTCACTATATCTGAACATTACAAATAAATGTACTAACAAATGCGGGTTCTGCGTAAAGTTCCGTACCAGCTATGTAAAGGGACACAACCTTCGCCTGGAAAAAGAACCCACTGCAGCGCAGATAATCAAACAGATTAAGGACCCCAAGGCATACAGGGAGATTGTATTCTGCGGAATCGGCGAGCCGCTGATAAGGCTTGATGTCGTGAAAAAAGTGGCTAAATGGATAAAAGGGCAGGGCGGCAGGGTCAGGATAAATACTAATGGTCACGGCAATATAATTAACGGGAGGAACATCGTCCCTGAATTGAAGGACATAGTCGACAGCATATCAGTAAGCCTTGACGCTGAGAATGAAAAAAAATACGACAAGATATGCAGGCCTGCCGTCAAAGGTGCGTTCAAGGGTGTTATTTCATTTATCCGGGAGGCAGTGAAAGTCATTCCTGATGTGAAGGTGACTGTTGTCGAAATCCCCGGAGTAGATATCGAAAAATGCAGGGCTGTTGCAAAGGACCTGGGCGTAGAGTTGAGGGTAAGGAGTTTTAATGTAGTAGGGTAAAGAACGGTTCAAATCGTTTAAACCGCTCGAACCGTTCAAACGGTTAATAGACGATTTTCTCAAGAAACAGTCCGCATGCAGGCGCGGTCCTTCCTGCAATGCGTCTATCTTTTGCATCAAGTATTTCCTTGATATGAGCGGGGGGGAATCTCATCCTGCCTGCTTCAACGAGAGTCCCGATGATGTTGCGTACCATATGTCTCAGGAATGCATTTGCTGTTATGCTGATTTTTATTGCCGGGACATCGAGTCTGAAGTCTAAAAATCCGATCGAGTCCGCTGCAGAGATTTCAATTCCGGTAATTTCTCTGACAGGGTTTTTGGAATTGCACCCTGATGCACGGAAAGAGGAAAAATCATGTCTCCCTGTTAAATAATCAGCGGCTTCTTTCATAGCGTCTGTATCAAGCCGGCAGCGCAGATTCCACGAGTATCTTTCAAGAAAAACGGAATATGCTCCCAGTCCGGAAATTATATACGAATATGTCTTGCTTTTTGCGTCATAGCGCGGATGGAACTCCGGAGGACAGTCTTTTGCGTCCAATAGCCTGATATCCGGCGGCAGATGGGCATTGATGGCCCGACAGAATACTTCTGCTCCCATATATGACTCGGTCCTGAATACAGCTATCTGCTCAAGGGCATGGACTCCGGCGTCAGTCCTTCCTGCACCTGTAATTCTCGAATTCTCTCCAGTGATTATTAATAATATTTTTTCCAGATGGCCCTGTATTGTGGCAGCATTCTTCTGGATCTGCCATCCGGCGTAATTTGTCCCGTCATATTGGAGTTTGAGCCTGATGTTCCTCATGATTTAAAGTACCAACCATTTAAACAGAAAGCGCCTGTAAATTTCCAGAATATAATTTGAATAAAGAAGACAGGTTCACAAAAAATATTTTGTACGGGGTAAGAGGGTGATAGTAAAATGTATTTTTTATATATATAATAGAGCGAAAAAAACACGCTGTCTTATCAGATAGTTGCAGATAAACCCGGAGGGAGGCTGTCAATGAGTGTTATAAATAGAGCAATTGTATTAATATTAGTTTATTCATTTTTTCCCGTATCAGCCAGTACTGTTTGGTCCCAGGAGCAGACCCCGGACCTTCAGCGGGGGATAGCAGAACTCAGGCAGGAAAATTTTGAAGAGGCCATTGACAGCCTGTCCAGGGCCTTTGAGGCCGAACCTGCTTCTTCCCAGCCAGCCTATTATCTTGGAATGTCATACAAGAACCTCCAGAATTACAGAGAGGCAAAGAGATATTTTTTAATTGCTGTTGACCGGACACCAAAGATCAGGGAAATATACCTTGAACTGGCGGAGGTGAGTTACCAGCTTGGTGAACTGGATGAAGCGATGGACATCTTGAAGAAAGCGGAGAGTGAAAATGTTAGGCCCGGACAGACTGCGTATGTTAAGGGACTTGTCCTGCTCGCAATGAATAGAAATCTTGATGCTGTCGAATCATTTAAAAAGGCCGGGGCTTCTGGGCCTGAACTTGTTCAGGCTGCTGACTATCAGATGGGACTGTCATACCTGAATGAGGGACAGCTGGATGAAGCCGAGGCGCGCTTTAATGATGTCATAAGCAGGGACCCGAATTCTGACATGGCTGTATTTGCCAGAAATTATCTGGATAAGATACCGGCCAAGAAGAGAGAGCAGATACCTTTCAGGTATTACCTCGGGCTGCATTTTCAGTATGACGACAATGTCGTATTGAGGCCGGACGATGAGTCAGCTGCAATAAATATATCAGGCGAGGAAGATTTCCTTGAAGTTGTAACAGCGGGGCTTGAGTTTTTCCCTAAGGTTAAGGGGCGCGCAGGCTTTGAGGGGCATTATTCTTTTTACTACAGCAGGCATCATGATCTTGAATCGTATGATGTCCATAATCACTCAGTCGTTCTCGTTCCCAATTACAGGATCAATAATAACAGCAAGGCAAGCCTGGCCCTGGGATATGGCTATATGCTGGTAGATGACGATAAATATCTGACGACAGGGTCGATAAGTCCCACATATACATTGTTGATTAACAAGAGTCATACTATGCAGACTTATTTCAGCTACCAGAGGAAGGAGTTTCTCGGCTCGCCTGTAAACTCCGATGAAGACAGGGACGCTGACGAGTACAGCCTTAACTTTAACTGGGTCTATTTTTTTGCGCAGGACGTTGGGTCCCTTATCTCCTTTAAGGAGAAATTCGATCTCAGTACCTTTTCCCAGAACAAAGGCTACTTTAACTTTCATTACAGGATTTCCAAAGAGGACACTGACGGGACAAACTGGGACAATGTGGGGAGCAAACTGACATTGACGACGCTTGTGCCCCTGCATGAAAAGGTCAAACTGAGTGTCTCGGGTGATGCGGATTACCGGAACTTTAAAAATGCTCACACCGTTTATAACGATGAGCGAAGAGATATCAGTTACGGTCTTTCCGCCCTCCTTTTCTACAGGTTTACCAAATATGCCGATGTCCAGTTTCTGTATGCATACAGAAGTTACGACTCAAATATATCCCTGTATGATTATGAGAGGAACCTTTTCAGTATCGGTGTAGAACTCAGGTATTAGACGGACTTTCCGGGAAACGGGCAGGTCAGGGAAGTACCTTCCCTACAATGCCCGCTCTTGTTGCTGTCTTCAGTTTCTTCATGATCTGTTTGATATAATCATGGACTGTATCAGGAGACAGGGCAAGCGTTTTTGCAATCTCTTTGTTAGTCAGGCCCTTTGTGAGACAAAAGGTCACTTCAGTCTCCCTCTTGCTCAGGCCGAACTGCTTCTGGACCGCTTTTATATCAAACTTGCGGTGGATGGTCACTCCTTCAATAAGGACCATGATGCACTGTTTCCCCTTTTTCCCGGGTTTGTGTAATGGTAACGTCCTGAGTGCATAAGTAGTACCTGTTTCAGGACAGAGGATGCAGGTCGACTCATAGGCGGAGAGATGTCCCAGATGTTTGTTAATTGAATCGACAACTGCCTTGTCCGGGACCAAAGGATCTTTGCCTGATGAAACATCTTTTAAGCTGAAAGTCGCAAAGATAGCGTGCGCCTCATCATTTATATAAAGGATTTCGCCGGTTGCATCAATAATCACTACCCCTGATGTTACGCGGCTGGAAATGATCTTGTTTAAATGTGTTATTGTTTTCTCGTCCATAAAATTTGTAGTTCACGGGTGTTTTGTCCGGATTATTCTAACATATACATTGTGCTGTCATGTTGAGGCGTATCGTAATTAGTTCGTGTTGCGGAAACTATAAATTAATTCCGTAACCGGTTTGTCATTTCGACCAGAGGGAGAAATCTTTAGGCATTGCAACAGGATAAGATTTCTCGCTTCGCTCGAAATGACATGTTAATTTCAAATTATCACTTTCCGCAACAGATACTAATTAATCTGCATGAATGAAGAAATCGTGCCTGAGTTATGCAGCTAACTACACGGTTTTATATTGTTTTATCTTAATACCCCCCATATAGGGGAATTGACAACTCGGGGGTTTAACGTTAAATTGTAAATATGAATTTTAAAGAACGCAGAGAACATTTAAGGATGGATTATTCTGGGATCATTACATATGAAGCAAGTTCCGCTTCCGGGCAGGAAACAGCCGTCAGTACTGAACAGAGGAAGGCAACGGCAGTTGATGTTAGTGAAAGCGGTCTTTGTCTTATCACAAATGAAGCTGTTCAAGACAAACAGATTCTGAAGATCAATATACCATTGCCCGGACTGTCCCTGCAAATACCGACTCTTGCAATGGTAATGTGGCAGAGACCGTATAATGAAGCTTATAAAGTCGGCATGATGTTTGTTATCTGAACGTCTTTAATAAATAAACATAAGCCAGTAAAACGGGGAATCCGGTTTTTCACCTAGTTAACAGTCAGAAAACCGGCTCAGCAGCCCAATTGAAATTTATCAGGAGGTATCCGTAATGTGCATAAAAAAATATTTATTATCTTTTTTTACAGTATCATTCGCAGCATTAATTCTTGCAGTCACCCCTTGTCTTGCAGATACAGTCGGCAGTCTGACATTTATCGATGGAAGGGTGGATATTCTTAAGCAGGGGCAGGATGTTGCTCTGCCTGTTGAAACAGGCGCCACTGTCTCTCAGATGGACGTTATCAGAACAAAGAGCGGTTCCAGGGCAGAGATAACCATGACTGACGGTACAGTTATAAGGCTTGCCCAGAACAGTAGGATTGAGATAAGCAGTTATGTGCTTGATGGAATGGGAGCAGTAAAAGAGGGCAGCCTTAATCTGTTGAGAGGCAAGATGAGAGTGCTCAATTCAAAAGCTGTCCCGAATTTGCAGGTCCTGACCCCCAATGCAAAAGCTGACAATATAAACGGGACTGACTTCTATTTTATCCACGAAAAAGGCAGTTCCTGGTTTTACGGCAGCGGGGGAACGCTCCGGGCATCAGACAAGGAACAGCCTGGCCGTATTGTCCTCGTCAAACAGCGTGCCTGCGTAAAAAGTGCAGCGGGTATGCCTTTTGAGGGTTCCTGTGTATTTAATGATATCGACGAACAGAAGTATGCATGGGAAACAGCTGCTACTGAAAATGTACCGGTTGTAGCGCAGCTTCCTTCTGAAGGAGAAGTTTATACGTACACCCCTCTTGGCGGAAGGGCGATCGATACACCTTCAATGCCGGTTACGGTAGCGTCAGACGATTTAACCTGTACACAATGTCCGATGGAGGGAATTCCTCTGGTGGCAACTGCACCGGCGACTGCAACCATCAAGATGGGGGATTTTGAGAGGATAGATAAGGGTTGTTGCGAACCGGTTCCACCTATTGTGACACCGGTTGAATAACAATCCATACTAGTTGGAGAATGTATGATTGATACGGAGATATTAATATATTGTAAAGGAGTAATTATGAAAAGATCGGGCTTCATAAATATAATTGATACATTCAGGAGGCGTAGCCGGATAATAATGATTCGTGTTATGTTTGCTATCTTCATACAGTTATTAACGGGTATATCTTCTAGTAATGTTTTTGCGGGAATTGATGTTACCCTGTCGAACGATCCGGTCAATCTGGTAGGGAAGATTGCCGGGACGGGAATTTCTATTGTCAGCGGCAGTGAAAAATATACAGGCGCAGCGGTTGCAGCAGGAACTTTTAAGGATGGTTCACTGGGAGGACTTCGTATTGAAGAGGGGGTCATATTGACGACCGGACATGCTGGCGTTGCTGAACTGAGTAATGTACTGCCCTTCCACGGCGTTGAGAATTATACTTATGGAGATACAGACCTTGACAGTCTTTTCAAATTGCCAGGCTTCAAGACTAATGATGCTGCTATACTTGAATTTGACCTGAAGGCTGCAAAATCGTCATTTTATATTTATTACGTATTTGCATCAGAGGAATACAATGAATATGTAGATTTTACCGGACAGGATTATGATGATATCTTTGCTTTTTTTGTCACAAAAGCAGGGGAATCCATTAAACCTTCTGATAACATAGCTTTGATCCCGGGGAACAGTGGTGATATCGTTTCAGTAGACAACATAAATCTGGTCAGGAATTCAGGCTACTTTGTAGATAATGACAGAAATGGATTAAATCCTCCTTCTGTAACTTACGATATAGAATACGATGGCTTCACTTACGTTCTCTGTGCGAAATATTCAAATGTAGTACCGGGGGACACCTATCATGTCAAAATTGCAATAGCAGATACTGATGATTGGAGCCTTGATTCTGCTGTTCTTATATCTGCAGTTACAACTGAACCGCTCTTTCTAACTATTACAACTGACTCTCTCCCTTCACAGCAGGTTGGTACAGCATATTCTGCAACACTTGTGGCTAAAGGTGGTGTCTTGCCTTATACATGGAGTATAACGAATGTGAAATTGTCTTCCGGACTTACCCCCGGAATAGAAGGGACCCCTTCGATAAACCCGGCCACAGGTGAGTTTACATGGACATTACCTCCGGTTCCGGAACCTGAGTATATTGATATTACTTTCAAGGTGGTAGATTCTCAGGGGGATAAAGCTTATGCAGTCTTCAGATATACCGACCCTGATGTAGTAGTCTCTTCCTCCGGGACCCAGGGTGGATCTGGTGGTGGAAGCGCGGGCGGCGGCAAATGTTTTATCGCCACTGCAGCTTACGGCAGTTACTTTGAACCACAGGTTAAGGTATTGAGGGACTTCAGGGATGAGTATCTTCTCACTAACGCCCCCGGAAAGGCATTTGTTGCCTTTTACTACAGGACATCTCCTCCGATTGCGGATTTTATCAGGGAGCATGAGACGTTAAGGGCTGCTACAAGAATTGCCCTGACCCCTCTTGTATACGGAGTTAAATATCCCGGGATTGCCTTCCTTGCATTTGGATTTGTGATTATTCCTGTGGTAAACCGGAGAATTAAAAAGAGTAATTAAAAGGTAATATAAATTATTGGCCGCTTGAAGCGCCTGTCATCTTATACCGAGGACAGGCGCTTGTTATTTATGTTGATTGAGCTTGTTTTGTTTGACATTAGCAATTACCTTTATATAAGCTAAATCTGTTATGAATAAACATTTTTTTAGAATGTCACGTCTTCTTGTTTCCCCTGTTTTACTGGCAGTTCTGGGTACTATATTCATTTACGGCTGTACCAAAGGGAAGGGAGATGAAAGCAATATTGTTGCAACAATTAATAACGAGCCGATAAAACTGGAAGATTTTCAAAGAGAGATGGCGTTACGCTCAAAGCAGGACCCTTCTTATAAAATAACCCCTCAGGCGATTGATGAGCAGATAGATACTATAATCGACCGCCGGCTGATGATCCAGGAGGCCACGAAGATGGGGCTGACGAGTAACAAAGACTTTGTCCGTACTATACAGACTTTCTGGGAACAGACACTTATTAGAGAGCTGATAGAAGCCAAGAACAGGGAGTGGGAAAAGCGTCTTTTTGTCAGTGAGAAGGACATAGAAGATTATTATGAAAAGATGCAGCACACGGCAGAAAAAGACATGATTGAATTGCCTCCTTTACAGACTTTATATGACCAGATAAAGAGAGATATCTTTCTGCAGAAGAAGACGGATGCCCTTGAAACATGGCTCAAGGAAGTCAGGGGAAAGGCCGTTATCGAAGTAAATGACAAACTGCTTGATGCCTCCTTTGATATTGAGAATAAATCAGGACATACTGGAGACGGAGATGTCAGATAAACCGCAGTTCAGAAGGAAAAACCATTTTATCAAGAAGGGTTTTCAGCTCAATTTCTCAGTAAGATTTCTAGCGCTGATTGTAATTGAGGCGTTGCTTTTAGCCGGTATATTCTGGTATTTGTCACTCAACACATTAACCACCAGTTATCAGGGTGCCCAACTCAGGATTGAAGATACGTCCAGCTTTTTCTTCCCATCCATGATGTATCCGGGCCTTGTCGTAATTGGAGTAGTATGCATCATAGGTACAGTCGGACTTATTTTTATTTCTCATAAAATTGCGGGTCCTCTTTACCGTTTTGAAAAGAGCCTGAAAGAAATAGGGGAGGGCAACCTGACCTGCAGGGTCGCTCTCAGGCAAAAGGACCAGCTCTCAGGCATGGCTGATGCCTTGAATAACTTCACATCTGATATTGAAAAAAAGGTGCTGGATATGAAGCTCAATATTCAGGAAAGCACTAAGATTGTTACAGAAATGCAGACCAGTATTTCCTCAGGTAATATCCCGAATGATGAGAAAATTCAAACTCGCTTGTCAGACCTCTCAAACAGGCTTGAGAAGTTAAAAGATAATGTGGAAAAGTTCAGGACATCTGATGAGTTAACTGACCATGAATCGAAGGGCCGGGAAGTGTGAGTGAGAAGATGTCTCTTATCAATAATTTTCATTATTGCTTCTATTGAAATTCAGTTTTATATTCCTGCCTCAGCTCTTGCCCAGGACGAACCCAAGACATATGTGTCCAATTGCTGCACTATTCTATATAGCGATGCCAGGCATGTGCATTATTTTACTCAGAGGATAGGTGGATTTAAATATACCAGCACAGGCCTGGATGATAATCCCTTAAATGTCAAAAAAAGGGTCGATGAAATCATGGGAAAGGTGCAGTCCACGCTGGACATGTATCCATCGGACTTCCACATATCCATTATGCTGGTTCCTGATTATCAAACTGCAGAAAAAATATTCAGGCAATTCAGTACGACAGGGAATGTCCCTCTTGCCTTTTATTCCAATAAAACGAAGACGATATACGTGAATGTTGACAGTGTAACTGTCGGTGTTCTCGCCCATGAAATGGCCCATGCAGTTATAAATTTCTACTTTGAAGTCCCGCCCCCGGCTAAGATGCAGGAAATCCTGGCCCAATATGTTGACATACATATATGGGATTGAAAAAGAAACTTAATCTTTAATCACTTGCCAGTGTTTACTACTTCTTTTTCTGATTACATATAGTGTAGCAACTCAGTGTCATTACACATAAGTGTGCCATTGTATACGATGCGATGTCACACTTGTATCAATATATCGGTAAAAAACTCTTTTCCCTTATCGTAACTGTTCTTTTTTAAAGCACAATATAAATTATTATTATCTTATCCTCTTGGCATCGTTCTTGCGTTAAGTATCTTTACAAGATAGTAAAACCATTTACAAATAACAATTGAGTGTGATAAGAAATGTGGATGGTTTTATTTGATTTTCAGATTGAATACACAATGCATAGCGTTGCATATTTCGCATTACATATCAGGAGGAGAACATAGTGAGAAGGATCTTAATAATTATGTTAGTAATAGGGACAATAACAGTTGTATCAGACATATCGCTTGCAGGTGCGCCGCCAGCTAATCCCTTTGATATAACCTGCAACTTTTATGGAGGTTCAGATTGCACTACAGGGGTAACATATTATTTTGCTCCAGGGCTCTATGAATTTTCTATTGCCGGCGGATGGTGGACTACTGTGAACCCGGTAACATTAGGGACAGATTATTCATGGAGCTTATATATGGATACGGATCCTTCCAGCAGTACAAATTCCCTGCTTGTTATTGGTGATGGTCTATATTACGGGTCAGTAAGTGCAGTAAATACAGCAAGGAATAATAATTATCAGTCATATACTCAAACAATAAACTTTGCTGGCGGGGACATAAGTTTTTATACATTGGACAATACACCGCGCAACAATACTGGTACAATCAGCACTGCATATTCTATTGTCCCAGAACCTGTAAGTTCCAGTCTTTTTATTATAGGCGGGGCTTTCTTTGCAGGCAGGAGATTTATTAAGAAGAAAAACAAGAGGTAATAAAATAGCTCATAATATGAAAAGGCCCGGTAATGCCGGGCCTTTCTGTTTTAGAACATTGGATTGCTCTGATTCTTAATCTGTAAATGTAGCTTCTTGGTTAACTGTAATACCGGGTCTCTTGACCCAGTGACTAAATAGTGCGTGTCCATAAATGCAGCGTTTGGATCGTCATTCCGGCAGTCTTTAAGCCGGAATCTAGGCTTATCAATAGTTTCTGGATACCAGCTTTCGCTGGTATGACAAACAGATCAAATTTATGTACAGACACTAAATATGTCCAAGACCGATAGCTTTTCTTACTTCATGCATAGTGTCAATGGATGTCTGTCTTGCCTTCTCAGATCCTGATGACAATATATCGTCGAGAAGGTCAGGTTTTCCAAGGTAGTGATTTCGCCTTTCCCATATCGGTTCCATGACTGACAGGAGATTCCTGATCAGAACTTTCTTGCAGTCAAGGCATCCTATTTCTGCTGAGCGGCAGCCTTCGGCAACCTGTTCCTGTTCTTCTTTTGAAGAGAATATCTTATGTAGATGATAGACAGGTGAAAGCTCCGGGTCGCCCTTGTCTGTGCGTTTGATCCTCTGCGGGTCTGTCGTCATTGTCTTAATCTTTTGTTCGACCTCTTTGGGTGAATCCGAAAGATAAATACAGTTGCCGTATGTCTTGCTCATCTTCCTGCCGTCAGTGCCGACCACTTTGGGAAATTCAGTCAGCAATCCTTCTGGTTCAGGGAATACCTCGCCGTAAAAATTATTGAACCGTCTGCCGATCTCCCGTGTTATCTCGAGGTGCGGCATCTGGTCGACACCGACCGGAACATAATTCGCACGGTAAATTAATATGTCTGCTGACTGCAGCAGGGGATATCCAAGGAAGCCGTAAGTGTTAAGGTCTTTGTCATTGACCTCTGTCTGCTTTTCTTTATATGTAGGTACCCGTTCAAGCCAGGACAAAGGCGTTATCATTGAGAGCAGCACATGGAGCTCGGCGTGTTCAATAACGCGGGACTGGGCAAAGATGGTCGCCTTTTCAGGATCAAGCCCGGCTGCAAGGCAATTGACCAGTACATCTTTGACATTGTCTTTTAGCTGTGATGTATCTGCATACTGAGATGTTAGCGCATGCCAGTCCGCGATAAAATAATAGCATTCATACTGGTTCTGCAATTTAACCCAATTTTGCAGGGCGCCCACGAGATTGCCGATATGCAGTCTGCCGCTGGGCTGAATTCCGCTGAGGACCCTCTGCTTTGCCAACTATAAACCCCTTTCTCTCAGAACAGGCTGAGAACTGCCAGAAATATGTTGATTAGTGGAGTAACAAAATAATTCGCTATCCCTGTCATAAGAAGAAGTATGACAATAAAAAAACCGTACGGCTCAATCCTGCTGTATGAAACAGCCTGCCTGTGAGGCAGAAGTCCGACAAGCACCCTGCCTCCATCAAGGGGCGGTATGGGCAGCAGGTTGAATGCTGCAAGGACGACGTTAATAATAATGCTTTGGGTAAACATCATTGTTAAAGGTGTAATGACCGCATGGCTCACTCCTCCCGGCAATAGAGATGATGCAGGGATTATCAGGAACTTCAGGAGAAGCAAACTTACAAGGGCAAGACCCCCGTTTGTTACAGGTCCGGCTGCTGCTGATATGGCCATATCTCTTTTTGGGTCTCTGAAGTTTGCAGGATTAATCGGGACCGGTTTTGCATATCCGAACACAGGTGCACCTGTAATTAATAATATGGCCGGGAGAATAATGGTCCCGATGAGGTCAATATGAGCAAGTGGGTTCAGGGTCAGTCTACCCATTAATTTTGCAGTGGGATCGCCAAGCCTGTAAGCAACGTACCCATGCGACACTTCGTGAAATGTAATGGCGATTAGTATCGGAAGAGCTGATACTACCAATTGTCTGATCATGTCAGGAAAGTCCATATTCATAGCGTTAGTATTGTAACCCAAAGCGGGCAATTAATTCATGGCCCTGAACATCCCAGTTGCCTCATAATAAAATGTTACCGAAGGAGTGCTGACTCAGGATTATTTTTTATAACAAGTTTTGAATATATTTTTGAGTTTAACTTCAATCGC
>QZIL01000098.1 GCA_003599025.1 Nitrospiraceae bacterium
GGCCTGTGTTGACAACTCAAGAATACTGACAATAGCCTCAGCCATGGCAGCAGAGGGCGGCTTATCCGACGAAATCGCCGGAATGCCGGCAGTCGGCATCGCCCCTGAGTGGATGTCAGAAAAGGCCATTGCGATCGGCTGCTACTTTGCAGCATCAGGTGTCCCGGTAATCTTCGGCGGTGAATCTCCTGTGGGAGCGAGCAAGGAAGTTGAGAAGATAATGACAAAGGTATGGCTTGAGAGATACATGGGCGCGCTTCATTTTGAGCCGGACCCCGAGAAAATGCTCGCAATGGCGCTGGACTACATTGACAAGGCAAGGGAAGGCCTGAAACTCAGGAAATACGAGCCGGGCAAGTTCGGCGCGGAAAGGGTCCTGATGGATATGGCCGCACGAAGAGAGATCAAGGCAGCTCATGCCGGAGTGGGAGGTATCAATGAGTCTGAAAGCTGATGAAGTCCTTGGACATATAGGCAACGTACTTACCGACTCCCAGAAAAACAGGGGGATCCTGATCCACGCCTTCCAGAAGATCCAGGAGGAACACAATTACCTGCCTGAGGAAGAGCTGCTCAGACTTTCGAAAACTCTCGGCATATCAATGTCTGATGTTTACAGTACTGCTACCTTTTACAAGCAGTTTTACTTCAGCCCGAGGGGGAAGAAAATAATCAGGATATGCACTGGCACCGCCTGCCATGTGAGGGGGGCAGACAAGGTCCTTCATAAAATAGAAGACGAGTTCTCCATAAAGGAAGGAGAAACTACGTCAGATCTTGCCATGACTCTTGAAACAGTCGGATGCATCGGGTGCTGCGGACTGGCCCCGGTCGCGACTATCAATGAAGACATTGTCGGTGAGATTGACATGAAGAAACTTGATGTCATTGTGGACAGCATCAGGACCGGACAAGACATCAGGTCGGACGAGGATGAATAAAAAAAGTAGGCAGCAGAATGTAGATAGTAGTAAGGGGAAAAAGATATTTAGCGGTGTATGTCATTAGACTGCACCTCCCAGACTACTGACTACTGACTACTAACTACCTAAATATAACAAGGTGGAATAAATGGCAAAATTAAATAGTGCAGATGAACTGAAGAAACTGAGAGAGAAATTAAAAGAGGATACCTTTAAGTCCGACAAGGTACGGGCAAGGGTATGCTGCGGTACCGCGTGCACCGCGACCGGTGCCCATAAGGTCATCGACTCCTTTGAAAAAGAGGCGGCAAAGACCGGCGTTGATCTTGAAATAGTCAAGACAGGATGCCAGGGGATATGCCAGAAAGGCCCTGTTTTAAAAGTAGAGCCCCAGAATATCTTTTATCAGAGGACAAAGCCCAAACAGGTCCCCTGGATCATGAGCTACTCCATGCTGGGCAACATGCCTTACAGGCAGGGTCTTTACCGTGACAATATCCTGAGTGAACCAATACCTGAAATGACCGACATCCCTTTTTACCAGAAACAGAAACGAATCGCACTGCGAAATAACGGCGTAATAGATCCATGCAATATTAATCACTTCATTGCCGTCGGTGGCTATGCAGGACTCGAAAAGGCACTCTTCTCCATGACACCGGACGATGTGCTGAATGAAGTGGACAAGGCCAACCTCAGGGGACGGGGCGGCGCAGGTTTCCCTGCCGGGAAAAAATGGCTGCATACCAAAAAGGCGCCGGGCGATATAAAGTTCATCATTGCAAACGGTGACGAAGGCGATCCCGGGGCATTCATGGACAGGTCAATCATGGAAGGAGACCCGCACAGTCTTCTTGAAGGAATGGCAATTAACGCCTATGCATTAAACGCTCAGTACGGGATCATTTATGTCAGACATGAATATCCCCTTGCAGTGAAAAATCTTCAGATCGCGATTAACCAGGCTGAGGAAATGGGTTTCCTCGGTAAAAATATCCTCGGCACGGACTTCAGCTTTACAGTTAACATCAGGGAAGGCGCAGGCGCCTTTGTTTGCGGTGAATCAACCGCGCTCGTCGCTTCTATCGAAGGAGAGAGAGGCTTCCCGAGACCGAGACCGCCAAGGCTTTCAGAGCCGGGAGGAGGCCCATGGGGCTATCCAAGCAACCTTAACAACATTGAGACCTTTGCCAATGTCCCGGTGATCATTGAAAAAGGCGCTGATTATTTCCTTTCAATCGGAACAAAAAACTCTTCAGGGACAAAGGTCTTTGCTCTCACCGGAAAGGTCAAAAACACAGGCCTTGTGGAAGTACCGATGGGTATCACCCTGAGAGAGATTATTTATGACATCGGCGGCGGTATCCTTGGTGACAAGGCCTTCAAGGCCGTTCAGACAGGCGGCCCTTCCGGTGGATGCATTCCTGCGGAGCATCTGGACCTGTCTGTGGATTTTGACTCCCTCTGGAAAGTCGGCTCGATGATGGGATCAGGCGGGATGGTTGTTATGGATGAAGATACATGCATGGTCGATGTGGCCAAGTTTTTTCTATCATTCACGCAGTCTGAGTCATGCGGGAAATGCCCGCCCTGCAGAATAGGCACTTATCAGATGCTTGAGATACTGAAGCGGATCACCTCCGGACATGGACAGAACGGCGATATAGAAAAGCTTGAAGACCTCGGCAATAAAATTGTTGCCGGTTCTCTCTGCGGGCTCGGTAACAGCGCACCCAATCCGGTCCTTACAACAATAAGGTACTTCAGGGAAGAGTATGAAGAACATATCCATGACAAATACTGCCGTGCCAAGGCCTGCAGCGGTCTAGGCCTGTTCAGGATTGAACACCCCGAATGCATACTCTGCGGTCTCTGCAAGCAGGCATGTGCGTTCGACGCTGTGAGAGAGACAAGAAACAAATTCTTCATAGACCAGGACTACTGCACCAAGTGCAAGGCATGCTACACGGTCTGCCCTACGGATGCAGTGAAGGTAGAGAAACATAGAAGAAAGAAAACAGTGGTAAAATCGTAGAGGCAAGGTATTTCGTGCCTTTGCCTGAGCCGTCATTCCGGGCTTGACCCGGAATCCAGACCGGGCTTTCAAAGACTGGATTCCGGCCTAAAGACTGCCGGAATGACATATATAACAGATCAATTTAATAGACAGTAATTAAATAGTATTTCAGGAGTAAAAAATGACTGAAAAAGAGACGACACAGGTAAAAATGGAAGACGTTCAGGCAAAGGCCGACGAGAAAAAGTGCCCTGTTCAGCAGTCACTTGTATTCGTTGAAGAATTCCTTGCCGGGCCTATGTGCGGTAAGTGCTTCCCCTGCTCCATGGGCAGTTATGAGGCAAGGATAAGACTTAAACGGGTAGTTGACGGTAATGCCAGTGATGAGGACATTGACAAGGTCAATGCCATTTCTTCTCATATGCTGGTTGCATCTATGTGCAAAAGGGGTAAAGACACCGCAAAATACATTCTGGAACATATAGTTTCCTCTGACTTCAGAGATCATCTTACCGGTCTTTGCGCAAAGAACGAATGCCTTGAGCATGTTAAATACATTATCATCCCGGAAAAATGTACCATGTGCGGTGACTGCCTGGATGCGTGTAAAGACAATGCCATCCTTGGTGAAAGGAAGAAACCGTATCTGTCCGGCTATACGCCGTTTGAAATAGTACAGAAGAGATGTACAAAATGCGGTGAATGCATGAAGGTCTGTAAATTTGATGCTGTGAAACTATTGTCTGCCAGAGAGATGGCTGAAAAAGAGCCGGCGGGAGTTTAGTAGAATTAATCAACTATTAAATATTAAATGTTGTCATTCCGGCAGTCTTTAAGCCGGAATCCAGTTCCTTATAAAAGATTTCTGGATTCCCGCTTTCGCGGGAATGACGAAAACTAAATAATTGAATTTTATACAAGGGGGTTTCAATGTCCAAGAAAATAAATCTTACAATAGACGGCAAAAAGGTACAGGCATCTGAAGGTACAAATCTTATCGATGCCGCTGAATCAGCTGGAATCCATATCCCAAACCTCTGCTACTTAAAAGGCATGAGGGGCATCGGTGCGTGCCGGCTCTGCCTGGTTGATGTTGAAGGCGGAAAAGCGCCGGTGGTTGGCTGTATAACCAAGGTCAAGGAAGGAATGGTGGTCAACACCGCTACCGAAAAACTGCAGGATACCAGAAAGTTCATCATCGACCTTATCCTCTCCATGCATCCGCTGGACTGCATGACCTGCACCAAGGCAGGCGTGTGCAACCTCCAGCAGTATGCCTACAATTTTGAAATCAAGGAATCCAATTTCACAAGAAAGAAATTCGGATATCCTGTTGACGAGGCCAATCCGTTTATCAAGAGAGACCCCGATTACTGCGTACTTTGTGCGCGTTGCGTCAGGGTCTGCAGGGAACAGGGCACAAACGTCCTTGATTTTATGGGCAGAGGTGTCGGAGCAAAGGTGGCAACTGCAATGGACAAGCCCCTTCAGGAATCTGAGTGCACGTTCTGCGGAAGCTGCGTTGACGCCTGTCCTGTTAACGCGCTGCTTGAAGCCGACAGGTGGAGAAAAGGCAGGGAGTGGGACTATACAAAAAACAGCTCTGCATGTCTCTGCTGCGGAAACGGCTGTGATATATCCGTAAGTACAAAGGACGGTGCAATAGTCAAAATCAATTCCGGCGCAGCTGAAGGTTCTGTCGAAAAGTATATCTGTGCAACAGGCAGGTTTGGCTTTGAGGCGATATCATCCGACGCACGGGTAACGGCCCCGTTGAAAAGAGTAAACGGTACACTGGAGGAAACAACATGGAAGGACGCCCTTGATATTGTGGCTGACAAACTGAAAAAAGCAGGTGTAAAGACAGGCATTATCAGCACTGCCGGAATTCTGAACCAGGACGCATTTGTACTTTCAAAGCTTGCTTCAGATGTTATCAAAACAAAAAATATCGATACTACTGTCAGCCTATATGCCGACGCTGACTCCATGAAATTCTCTGATAAAGTCGACTTCGATGCAGCAGATGTAATAGTCCTTGCAGGACTGAATCCGTCCCAGTGGGAACGGGTCCTTCCTTCACTGGATGCAGGTATCAGAAGAAGAGTTGCCCGTGGAGCCAAACTCATTACCATTAATTCAGGTGAGACGAGAATTGCTTCTGTTGCTGACATAAGCATTCAGGGTGATGAAGCATCAGCACTTGCCATGATCGCAAAGGCCCTCATTGCTAAAGGCAGCAAATCAGTAAAAGATCTGGCGGACGCAGTGTCCGGCCTGTCCGTTACTGAAGAGATTGAGAAGGCTGCAGAACTTATAACAAAGGCTGCCCAGCCGGTCATATTCTGTGCCCCTTCCCTTTTCAGCGCCTCCAGAAACCTGTCCCTGCTTCTGGGGATTAAAGTTGTCGCTGTGCCGTCTGAGGCAAATGCAAAGGGCGTTGTCGCAATGGGCCTCACCACAGAAGGCAAAACATATCAGGAGATGACATCAGGCGGCGCAGATGTTCTTTATGCAATCGGCGAGCTCCCGTTAACAAAGAAGCCGTCCGGTTTTCTTATTGCACAGACATCCTACATGACCGAACTTGCAAAACAGGCAGACATAGTACTGCCTGCTGCAACTTATCTTGAGTCAGACGGGACCATAACAGGATACCTTGGTATAGACAAAGAGGTTAAGAAGGTCGTAGAACCTGCCGGTGATTCAAAACAGCATAAAGACATCTTTATACAGCTGTCTAAGGCATTAGGGTCTGCTCTGAAACCGGCTGCAAAAATAAAGAGTGCCCGTGAAGTGAGCAAGCCGAAGTTCTCTCCTTTTGAGAAAAAGAAAGGGCTTGAGTCCAATCCGGCAAATATCACAGACGGCATCAATGCCAGCATTGTAAGCCACTCAAAGCTTCTCTGGCTTAAGGAAGCCCTGAAGGCAACAGTATAACGAACAGGGGTCAAGGATTCCAGTGTCCGAGGGTTCGAGTGATTGAATTAGATTCTTTTCACTTGAATCCTTGACCCCTTGGACCCTTTTTTATTATGGCCTACATCCTCATAGACGGCTATAACCTCATAGGCACCGCCCACGACGACCTTGAAAAAGAACGTAATGATCTTATCGATAATCTAAAAAAATATTCAGAAATAAAAGACCATCACGTCACCGTAGTTTTTGACGGATGGAAGGCAGGACAGAAGGACCAGACCAGAATAACCACACGCAATGTAACTGTTATTTATTCAAGGCTTGGCGAAACAGCAGACCAGACAATCAGGACCTTGCTCTTGGCACCCGACAAGCACTGGATAGTGGTCAGCTCTGACAGGGAAGTTGCTGATTATGCAGCAACTCATGACTACGCCTCTGTGTCATCAGCCGAGTTCGAAAAGAAGCTTTTTCTGGCCCTGAGAAATCAGGACGGACAATCCACAGGTGACAGACGTACTTCCCTCCCCTTTCCCCGCTCTGGAGGGAATCCCGGCAGGCTCTCAAAAAGGCAAAGGAAGAAAATGCAGGCACTGTCAAAACTGTGATCGTTTATTTATCATCCATTTCAAAAGGTAGTTGATATACCTCAGGCATCGAGACATTGTTGAATCCACAGATTACACAGAAATACGCAGAGTTATTTACAGGGTTTTTTTGTAATCAATGTAATCTGTGAAATCTGCGGATGGTTGCTATTTTCCTCTGTGCCTCCTTGTCTCTGTGGTTGACCGTTATTACATGTTTATTCTTCCAGAAATCTTGCAAGTAAATTTGTCTTTATAGAAATCCTGCCGTTTGAAGATTTAATAATGCCGCTTTTCTGCAGCTTGCTCATGGTCCGTATACATGTTTCTACAGTTGTCCCTACCATTTCGGAGATTTCCTGCCGGGTCAATGGAAAATCCAGTTTTATAAACCCCTTATCTTCCACTCCTATTTTCTCAGACAGTTTAAGCAGGAGTGAGGCAATCCTTTTCTCCACCCTTTCAGTTGCGATATTCTTAAGCATTTCATGGGCGTCCCGGAGTTTGTCACTGAAATACTTGACTACCTCAAGCTTTAGCACCGGGTACTCATCCATTATCCTGATCAGATTCTGCCGGCTGATCCAAATGACTGTGGTTGATTCCATTGCCTGTGCTGATGCCGGGAAAGGCTTTTTGTCCAGAACAGCCACACCTCCGAAGATGTCTCCCGGAGACATTATCTCAAGTATAATGTCCTTGCCCATCATTGTATGCTTAAGGACCTTTACACTTCCTTCTGCCACAAGATAAAACTTGTCTGAGGGGTCACCCTCAACAAACACATTTTCATTATTTTTATAAGTCACCATCTCAAAATACTCACTGATGCTCTTTAATTCACTGTCCTTGAGGGAAGAAAACAGTTCACTCCTTTTCAGGGTCTCAATAATCATTGATCACTCTTCTCCTTGCCTTTTTCCATTACTGATAAGATGTCTTTGGCCTTTTCAATATCTCCATTTCTTACCATCAGCCTCATCTCCCCCATTCTCCCGATGCTTACAGGATACGGGCTTATCTTTAAAGACTGTACGACCACCTGAATACCTTCCGATTCCAGCAGGTCCTTTACTATTTCAGCCTCAACTTCATCATATGTAAACAGCACTTCAGTCCATTCATTCATGTCAGGACAACTTTAACCATTTTTGATTTATAAAAATTATATCATATTCCTGTCTTATTACAGGTTTAATACGGCACTATTACGAACAGCTCACATCCGGTCCCTGGTTCTATGCTCACTTTTAACTTATACAGCTGATTGTATTCCGAATGATAACATGATATCATGATACATATAATTTAAGGAGATATATAATGTTCCCCCCGGTAAAGCTTTACACCTTAAGTACCTGCAGCCACTGCAAGGCAACTAAAACTTTATTAAATGAATGCTCTGTCAAATATGAATTCACAGACGTGGACCTTCTCACAGGTGACGAACGCCGTTCCATTGTTGAAGAGGTCAGGAAGATCAATGAAAACTGTTCATTCCCCACAATCATCATTGGAGACAAGGTAATCATAGGACACAAGGAAAAAGAAATCAGGGAGGCACTCGGACTCTGATGGACACTGATCAGCTTTATAAAATGCTGCAAAAGGCGCAGGAGCCCATGGGATATTTCTTTAATAAGAACATGGATCTGGTACGCGACCTTCTCCACAGCCTGCTTGTCAACAGGGAACGCTACGGATATATGTCATGCCCCTGCAGACTCGCCTCAGGAGACCGTGAAAAGGACAAAGACATTATCTGCCCCTGCGTATACCGGGAGCCTGATGTGAAGGAATACGGAAGCTGTTACTGCAATCTTTATGTTTCAAAGGAATGGCGCGAGGTCAATATCGGTGATTCATATATACCTGAGCGAAGACCGCCCGGGAAAATGCTTTACTGATACCGCTGACATTATATATGTTCATACCCCTGATTTCTGTATAAAGTATACCTGACACCTCCATGTCTAAAGACCACTTTGAATGCCACTTAGATATAACGACCTGTAATGAAGCCGCTGCAGACCTGCTGGCCGTGACCTCGGGCCTGTCAAAATCCCGGGTAAAACAGGCCATGCAAAAAGGTGCGGTATGGCTTACCAGCAGGCGGGGCACTCAGCGACTGAGACGGATGGACAGGGTTATGCAGTCAGGGGACAAACTTCACCTTTATTACAACGAAAAGATTCTCCTCAGTGAAGTAGATCCCCCTCAGCTTATTGCTGATGAAGGAGGGTACAGCGTATGGTACAAACCTTACGGAATGCTCTCACAGGGATCTAAATGGGGGGACCATTTTTCCATTAACCGCTGGGCAGAGCAGCATTTGACTCCGCAGCGTCCGGCTTTTGTTGTCCACAGGCTTGACCGGGCAGCAACAGGACTGATCCTGATCGCCCATCAGAAGAAGATTGCTGCGGCTCTATCATTATTATTTCAGGACAGGGGCATTGAAAAGAGATATCAGGTAATTGTTCAGGGCCGCTTTCCGGAACAGGGCAGCCCTTTGACAATTGATACAGACCTGGACAACAGGCCTGCCCTGACGCAGGTTTACCCTGTCAGATACGATTCAGGCAAAAACCGTACCCTGCTGGATGTTCGTATCGAAACAGGTCGCAAGCACCAGATCCGCAGACACCTGAGCAGCATAGGATATCCTGTTGCGGGAGACCGCATGTACGGACAGGGCACTGATATCGAAGACCTTCAGCTGACCGCGTATTACCTGTCATTTATCTGTCCGGTCAGCGGTGCCGTCAGGGAGTATGTCCTCCCGGAAGATTTAAGACCTCATTTAGAGTAGGTTAATACCAGATGTCCCCTATTAAATACGACTAAACCTGAAGATGCCTTTTTAAATTAATTCACCTGTCTTGACACAAGATTAAATTAGTGATAAAAGATTATGGAGAGCTACTAAGATGATAGGGCAAAAGCAGCCCTTCAAAAGGGGTTTATATAATATGTCTGACAGAGTTTTCAGGCGGGTCCCGGTAAATATAGAAGCCGAGATTATTTCATGCAGAAGTTCTTATCCGGCTTTTATAAGGAACGTTTCCGAATATGGCATTCTCGTAAAGGTCGCAAACATAGAGCCTGCTAAAATATCTAATTGTGAAATTGAGCTTGATTTGAAATTTCAGCTGCCGTCCGGAGAGACAGTCAATTTATTCGGCAGGAAGAAGTGGGCCTATAAAAATACATCAAACAGTTTCATTGAAAATATCGGCGTAGAAATTATTGATCCGCCTGATAAATACAAAGACTTTTACAAGGTCTTATCTCATTTATAAACTGGGTGACTTTATAGACATCTGGCAATGAGAATTCAATATAGGGACTTCCGGCCCCGGTTACTCAGACTCTTTTAACTGAATCCGGACATAGGCCTTCTTCCTCAATTCTTCTATAAATCCGCGTACTCTGACTGAAAGCTCTGCCTCCACCAGCCGGCCTTCTATCTCATCCCTCACTTCGAGAATTTCTCTGTCCCTGTAACTGTCTCTGTTCGTCTGATAGTATTTTTCGATTTCGTAATATGGTATATGGATCAGGGCCTTTATCCTCCTGTCTATATATTCCTGAATAACAGCATCGTTGTCTTTATCTGTTATAATGCCTTTGTCTTCAGTCCCTGTCCTGTATTTTTTTGCTTCACCATGAAGCAGCATATCGTCAATCATTTTGTTCAGGACTTCTTCTTCTGATACTGAGCCGTCCGTTTTTCTGGCAGTCTGAAATGCTTCGCGAAATTCGGTGAGCAGGACCAGATCATCATTGACTATCGCAACAACCCTCTCCACAACTTCAGCATAAACTTTATTAACGATTAACAGACCAACCACAAAAAAGAAAGAAACAAAGATGGTTCCTGTTATCTTTTTACTTTTCACTGCTGACTCCCTTAAAAAGCGTGTCCGAAATTAAAATGGACCTCTCCGGAGCTGTCGCCTTCATCTTTATTCATTTTGTGTCCGTAATCTATTCTTATAGGGCCGACCGGGGTGTTGTACCTCAGTCCTGCACCGGCAGTATATTTCAGTTCATCCTGCACATCATCTATCGTTTTCCAGACATTTCCCGCATCCACAAAAGTGACCAGACCAAATCCCTTTCCCAGTGCAAATCTCAACTCCCAGTTTGTCAGTGCAAATATATTGCCACCTGTAGGGTTATCATCCGATCCTTTCGGTCCCAGATCATCATGACTATATCCCCTGACCGTTGACCTGCCCCCGAGAAAAAATCGCTCAATCAGAGGCAGTTCTTCGTTGTCACCGAACCCGTATGCCATCCCTCCTCTCACCGAAAATGCGAGAACTACAGGTTTTGCTAACTGTACATACCAGGAACTCTGTACGGTCCCCTTAACAAATTCAGATTCTGAAAGGAGTGCCTTCGGGGCATATTTTACGACTATACCGTGCAGTGACCCGGAGGTAGGATTAAAGGGGTCATTACGTTTATCAAAATATATTGAGGGTGAAATACTGCTTATACCCAGAGTACCAGAATCTTCTTTGCTTAATATGACATCCTCCTCAACGTCCTTTGTATCGGTAAATGAATATTCGTAATCTAACCCTATCTTTAGGCCTTCGGCAATCTCCTTCTCGATACCTGCAATAAAACTCTGTTTGTCTATTTTATACAGAACGTCTCTCGATTCTATATTAAGTCCCCTTCTCTCCTCCCTTATCAGAAATATTTTCAGCGGCACATCCGGCCAGTTAAATAGCCAGGGTTCCCTGAAATTGAATATGTACCGCCTTTCCACCGCATTCTGGTCAGTGCGAAAGCCGGCATTCCGGTTATACCCTCCGATATTACGATAGCTTATTTCGAGCGTGCCCCTTACCTGTTCATAATCTCCATAGCCCAAACTTACTTCCACCGATCCTGATTTTCCTTCTTTTACACTGATCAGCAGGTCCTTGATTGTCCTGTTATCTGTTTCAATTCCTCCGTCAAGTACATCAATGGCCACTTCACTGAATATGCCAAGTTTATAAAGCCTCTGCTTTGTGCGGGATATTTCTTCGAGATTATAGGCCTCGCCCTCCTTCATGGTAAGTTCTCTCATGATTATTTTGGCTTTGGTTTTTTGATTACCCTTCAAAATGATCTTACCAATAAATGAAGGCCTGTTTTCAGTAATGTTATACGTAAGCAGGGCATTCTCACCGTCAATTCTGCTTTCAACGTCCACGCCTGCATCCAGATAACCGTACCGGGAGTAAAGTGTAAGCACCCTGCGCCTTGCGTCACCCATATCAATCACATTATATGGCACCCCTTCTTTAAGATTCATGGCATTCCGGACCTGATGGGAATCAAGCTGCCTGTTACCTGCTATGTTAATAGTCCTGATTATCGTCTGTTCCCCTTCTTTAATAACGTATTCAAGGTTAAGGTCCCTCCGGTTATTCTGAAAATCCTTCTTTACTTCCGTAACATCAGCATGCAGATAGCCGAGGGCATTATAAAATCTGATAATTGACTCCGTGCTGTCTTCCAGCAAATTGTTGTTAAACGGCTTACCTTCCTCAAACGGCAGTATTCTCCTGATGCCCTCAGGATTAATGGTTGTCCCTGAAAAGCTGATATTTCTCAGGGCTGTAATTTCCCCCTCAAAAACTATGAATGTAATCCTGATAACGTCATCATCCCGTTCTACTCCTGCCGCGACCTGGGCGCTATAATATCCATTACTGACATAGTACCGCTTTATACGATCAGCTGATTCAGCAATTGCCTCATCAGAAATCTCTTCATTTTCTATAAAAGCGAGTTCTTTTTCGAGCTTTGCCGACTTCAGTACAGAATTGTTCCTGAATTTCACTTCATACCGCAATCCGGGATCAACGGGAACTTCAAGGGTGCCGTTTGTGAATGTGTAGGGGCCAGCAACCGTTTTAATATAGTTTTTCTTTTTATAGTATTCCGTTATCTTTTTTAAGTCTTTGTCGAGTTCTACTGTATCAAGGACGTCTCCTTTGCCTAACCCGATTAAATGCCTGACATCATCTTCAGTATCTATCCTCCTCACAATTAAAGGCTGCCCTTCGTCAATATTTACACGCAAGTTGACCCATGATTTCCGGTCCGTGTTTTCAGCTGAAATCCTGACAGATGCATCAGGATATCCCTTTCTGCTAATAAATCCTTTCAGGGCCAGACCGGCGGAATCAAGGTATTCTTCCTTAAAATCCTCTCCTTCCCTGAAATGAAATTTCCCCCTGATAATTTTCTCATTTATATTCCTTACCCCCTTAATGATTATCCTGTCTATGCGGGGGATTTCATCAGCAATAAATATTAATCTGACACCGTCACCATACGGCTCGGTTACAGCCTTAATGTCCTGGAAAAATTCCTTCAGAAAAGCCCTCCTTATTCCCCTGCCTAATTCCTCCCTGTCGAGTCTGTCGCCGATGCTGAGACCTATCAGGTCGATCAATTCTTCAGTCTCCATCCGGGTGAGGCCTTTTACATCAACAGCTGTAATTTCAGGCACAGGTCCCTCCTGCTTTTCCATTTCAGCTGAGCGATTATGATTAGCGGGAGTAACCATCTCTGCATTTGCGGGAAGAGAAAAACAAAAATAAAAAATTAAAATAAATATAAACAGCCGGCCTTCAGCGAACGGACACTTACCACTTTTCATTATGTATGTCATAGGTGTTTATTTGAATTCTATTCTGTATTTCACATCAACTCCTGCGCTGCCTATCTCATTTCTGGAGCCGATAAGTGAAAGGTTCTTGTCTATTTTATACTCAAGCTTGATTATATTTTCCTCAGTCGTTCCAATAGCAGTTGAATATATCACATAAAGTTTATTCTCAAACAGCCGCTTGCCGACGGTCACTCTCGGGACAAATGCCCCTTCTGTGGTTGTATGCGGTTCAATCTCAAATCTCTCAATCCCGGTAAAATACTGGAACTGCTCCTCCACCGTGTCCTGCAGGCCTCCTGTCAGAAGTGCAGTGGCCTCGCCTGCTGCTATCCCGCTGTCGATTCCCCTTGACTCCCTGCCTGTCTGCCCGGTGGTCAGCAGGGCAAGAATGTCTGTATCTGAAAGGGGCGGGTCAGAAAAAAATGCAAGGCTGAAATCCTCCATGGTGCCGTCGAGGTTGAGCTTGACATAATAGTCTCCGATATAAGTATCTGCAACAATATGAAAGACAGGAGATATGCTGTACGGATCAACAAAATCCACACTGCTGCCCTCCAGTATATTGAACTCTCTGCTCCTGAAATATACCGTCCCTTCATTTGCCTCAATCCGTCCCAGAAGTCCTTTTTGGGCCACAGTTCCGGTGAGATTGAGGCCGATCCTGACCTGGGTCCTGGCTATATTATTGTCAATAATTATATTGTCATCTCCTGTTATGTGCACATTAATCGCGGTATTTTCAAGAAATGCAGGATAGGCAACATGTTCATTACCTGCCTGCTTCAGTCCAAGCAGCCAGCTCTTCCACTCGATTCTCTTTGTATACCGTGCCCTTTTGATATCAATATTGCCTGCAAGGCTTGAACCCTTTGAAGAGGTATCATAGAACAGCCTACCACCAAGCTCGGCACTGAGGTCTTCAGCCGGCCTTATTTTTATTCCTTTTATGTCAGCAGACATGGACAGTCTCTTTAAAGACAGTCCGTCAAGATATCCGCCTCCGGACACTTCTATTGAGCCCCCGGCGAACTTGGATTGGACGGAGTCAAAGGTAAACCGGTCCCTTTTCAGAAAGAAGGAACCTTCAAGAGGCCCGATCTTATATGGGAGGGCGGTAATCGACGCAGTAGTGTCACGCAGATGAATTTCTCCGTAAACCTCCGGCCTTGTCCATGGTCCTGCAACATCAATTTCAAATATGCCCGCTCCTCTCAATGACAGAATTTTGTCACTCAGCGCCCTCAATGGAGCGACTTCAATATTGCCTTTTATATGCAGGTCGTAGCTGCTGTTTAGTTTTATATTACCCGCCGCATACAGATCACCTTTCTTGCCGGAAAGGTCAAAGGACCTTATGAGGACCTCATTATCAATCAGGTCTATGACAATATCATCATGGTTTTTCAGATCATATCCATACAGACTTGCAGCAGCAGATGTAAATTTTGACCTTACAGCTACTCTGTCCCCCTGCCCCTCGACATTGACTCTGCCTTCAAGTGTGAGCAGAAAATCCTCCGGCACTTCCTTCAACAGACCCTTCAGGAGAAAATCATACCTGCCTTCCCTGAATATTGAATTAATATTCCACTTGATTTTGTCCGCTAAAACAATATCACTCTCTGCTGTTATCAGTCCGTCGATAAAGCTGCCTCTTGCCCGGATTTTATTGTTTTTCAGGGTACCAGTTATTTCTCCCGCTCCAACAGGTGCATCCCTGAGTGTACTCTCATTAATATTTGCTTTAAATTTCAGCTCCGGATTGTCAATCGACCCGCTTCCCTTTATGGAAAGCCCGAATATCATGTCAAAAGGGGACCCCTTTAAAGCCGAAATATCTTTTAAATGTATCCTGTCAGATTGCACCTCAAGGTTGTATTTTTTATTAAATGACAAAGTCCCCTTTGCCTCAAGAACAGATTTGGCCCTGAACGCTTTTAATGATTTAAACTCAATTTCTTTCGGACGGAGCTCATACGTGACACTGACTTTATCCAGTGCCTGGCCATATATTTCCCCACTACTTAAGATCATCTCACCCGTACTGAAAAAATTATCAGGGTCACCTTCAAAAGATGACTTTCCGCTTATGCGTCCTGATACCGGTATTTCTTTATATGCCTCTCTTACAATCGGCCTGATATCAACATTCCGGCACTCTGCCGAGGCCTTGTAATATGGACCATCAAATGAAAAAAGCTCCTCCGCCTTTCTGAAGTCAATTTTTCCGGAAGCATTGCATCCGGCTTCATCCTGACTGACTGCCAGCCGGTCCACTAGAAGAGAGTTTATTGTATAGCTGATATCTGCAGAGGCCTTTGTAAAACCCACTCCATGGACACTGCCGGTCTGTACCAGTATCCTCCCTTTAATTACAGGGGAGTCATAGGGTCCCGCAGCTGTACCTTCAAAACTTAAAGGAGCGGTCAGTTTTGTATAATACGGCGCTGTCAGGTCCGCAGCATCCGTACTGTCCAGCTTCAGATTTAAAGCCAGTGATCCTTTATTGAAATCTATATCACCGTCAAACAGAAGATTCGTGCGGCCGGTGGAAAGCACTGAATCTGTAAACGATAAGACATTGTCACGCAGTTCAAGGGTTGCAGCAGCAGTGGAAAGTCTGTCCAGAACATTCTCTCCTTTATCAAATGTGTTGCGATAATCAAGGTCCGCAAAGATTTCAATCTCATGTCCGCTTTCATGATAAAGCTTGAAGTCCCCGGAAATTCTCCCCTCTGGAAGTGGCGGCTCCCATTCTAAAAACCTGAAAAAATCAGAACTGGAAATGCCAGAACCATGCGCATCAGCCATGTAATCACCGCTGGGTACCAATATATGCCCGTCCCCTTCTATCACTCCATTAAACGCACTTGCCTTAAATCCCTCTAAAGCAAACCTGCTGTCTTTATAAATCAATTTTCCTTCAGCCTTTTCAAGAGGCAAAGTGCCGAGAACAGCATTATTAAGCTCTGCGTTTCCCTCCCCTGTAATGTCCGGAAACGTCCCAGTAATCGAGCCTTTCAGTTCAAGCTCACCCGTTATGTTCTCATCAACTTCCAGTATTTCCATCAATGATTCAAGATAAAATCGGCTATGGGTCTTCAAATCGACAGAGACCCCCGGCCATGCTGAATCTACACGTTTAAGCAGTCTGACAAAACCATTAAAAGAAAGGAGCGCGTCTTTCTGCTGTTTCAGCGGATATATCAGATTAATGGTTGATGTCCGGATCTCAGATTTCACTGATAAGCTGCCGTCTTCAATGCTCCCGGTCTCAGAAAACGTTATCTCACCATCAGCAGAAAAAGAAGAGCCGGAGGACAGAATATTTAATTCGTTCACATGGACCTTGTTCTTTTTAATTTTAAATTTACCGTCAAAACTCCCATCCAGCTCCGACTCGTTAGCCAGTTTCAATGACCCTTTTTTCATCAGGATAGTTATGATATGTGATATTCCTTTAGGCACCATGTCCATATACAGGCTGCTCCCTGAAAAGCGGGACAGTCCGTCAGCAGTTTCATATGACACGTTGCCGTCAGTAAGCTGGATGTTCTTTAATGTCACACTGTATTTCCCATCATCTCCTATGAGTGCTGAGTTCTTCAGATTATCGGATATCCTTTGAACATCAGTCTCATTCACGGTCAGATCAGGCTCTTTTAATGTCAACTTCCTGATCCTGATCTCCCGGGTCAAAAGACCGAGCAGATCTATATATGCCCGCGTTTTTGTTATCCAGAGAAGCCGGTTCCCGTCTTTGTCAAAGAGCTTGAAACCCTTGACCTGCACATAAAAGGGAAACAGGTTGATTACTGCCTTGTCAATAATTACTCTTTCCTGTGTTGCATTCTCAAACACAGGAACAAGGATCCTCTTTATCGAATTTGACAGATAGGGACCTCTTAGAAGGAAAAAGAGTATGCCGAAGCACAGGGCAACAGTTCCTGCGACTGTCCAGATTTTAGCTTTTTTGCTTTTCATGCTGTCCTTGAATAATTACATCAATTTGCCGGACTGAGATGCCAGGGTACTACTGAATTAATAAATACCGAAATTTACCTGCCATAAAAAAGATGAATACAAAATTTGACGGACAGTATCCGCCACTTTAAAAAAAACAGACATCGTCAACAGTGATATAGGAATAATATCCGTGATTTATAATAAACGGCCCTGTCTTTCCATACATTTCCAGTTAATTACACTAATACTTTTCCCTCTATAAACACCCAATGTTATAATACCTAAACAAAAAATAGGCGTCAATTTGATCTGCCGCTGTCTTTCTGCAGCATTCAGATGCAAGTCTTTATTATTTGTGCTTATTTTTATATATAATATCATCTGTAATTTCTGGAAGCAGACTTGATTATATTATCAATGCTGTGGGCCTTATAAGGATGGATTTAAGGGCGGTTAGCTCAGCTGGGAGAGCGCCGCGTTCGCAACGCGGAGGCCGGGGGTTCGAATCCCCTACCGTCCACCATTTGTTCTGATAAAGTCATTGTCCACAGATTGATGCAGATTACCACAGATGTATCAAAATTCTGTTTGTATATTCCTATATCATGGATATCTGTAATGTTATCTGTGATACCTGTCCCTCTGGCATGCGGTCTGCAGATATGTCTCCTTTTTTTAGTGTTACTTTTATCAGAACAGGAAACACAGGGATTATCTGAGGAATTATTGGTCGGGGCGAGAGGATTTGAACCTCCGACCTCACGGTCCCGAACCGTGCGCGCTACCAAACTGCGCTACGCCCCGTCCTGAATTTGACTATACATAATACCACACTTACACTTGCAAATTCTAAAGTGTAGCAGGATTAATGAAGTCAGCTGCTAACGTAACGAATAAATGTATAACGACTGCAAAACATATTAATTATCTGTCACACTTCAAAGGCATCCCTTATCAGCTCACACTCAGGTTTGCCCCGATCATAATATATACTCACAACATCAAATCTGCAGGGGGGGATCTCGTTGAGTTTTTTTAAATATAACATTGCTGTATTTGCGATTTTTCTCTTCTTGAAATAATCCACGGCTTCAAATGGTTTCCCGTATGCGATGCTTTCTCTGGTCTTTACTTCAACAAATACAAGTGTGTCTTCCTCCATTGCAATAATGTCGATTTCCCCTATTCGTGTCTTGAAATTCTGTGTAATGATTTTATATCCCTTCTTCCTGAGATAAGCTGCAGCAAGCCCATCTCCTTTCTCTCCTAATTTCACATTGTCCCCCCTTAAAGTGCGAAAGCGAAGAAGTGCGGAAGTTTAAAACAGTTCAGCATTCGCACAGTTTTCATACTTACCCACTTTCCCGCTTCCCCGCTGTTTCTATCCTGCGATAGAAGCACGTTCTGTTTCCGGTGTGACACGCACCGGAGCCCTTCTGTTCGACCTTTATAAGCAACGTGTCCTGGTCGCAATCATAAAGTATTTCTTTAACAAGCTGTGAATTGCCTGAAGTTTCCCCTTTTGTCCAGAACTCCTGCCTGGACCTGCTCCAGAAACAGGTTTTGCCTGTTTCTATCGTTCGTTCCAGTGAAGCCCTGTTCATATATCCAAGCATCAATACATCGTTTCCATTAATGTCCTGTATGATGGCCGGTATCAGACCCTGTTCATTATATTTAAGTTCCGGAATCATCTGTCCTCCCCTTAAGCATCTGCCGATAAAATGATGATTATTGTACCATACTGAACAGTTAAACCTCATTTCCGGAACCAGGGTGACCATTTCCCCTGTTACTTTATAATGCATTTACCCATTCGCAACAAATGGAACTTGATATCCTTTTTGGCCTGATGCTGTTCAGACTATGCCTGTTTTATTACTGCAATACTATTTTCCCGCTCTGAATGATAAATTTTCCGCTGCTTACACGTATATTGCCCATTATTGTCGTCTGTCCGGTCTGCTCAGAATGCAGACAATTATGACCCCCTTCAATGCTGACTGTTATATTGCGGTCAATATTAAGGCCTCCTGAGACCGCTTCATTCCTGACCTGGATGGTATCCATGTTCCGTGTAACGCCATAGGCTGTCTGAAGCGAGCTATATAACTCTGAATTGCCGGCAATATTCACGAGTGAATAGCAGACGGTGATATAGTTGGTTCGTGTCAGGGCATTCTTGTTACTGAAAAGATCCGTAGCAGTGAGTTTGATCGAATATACCCCGGGGGCCTGGTAAAGGACTGATGGTTCCCTGAACGTCGAATCAATCACCCCATTATTGTCAAAGTCCCATGAGTATATATAAGACCTGTCATATTCCCGTGTCGCATTGCTGAGTTTTACTGTCAACGGCGCTGTTCCTCCTGTCGGATGTCCAGTAAAAGATACCGAAGGACCTGAATAAGTTCCACCCGGATTATCAACAGCCGGTTTAACAGATGATATGATGAGTTTGCTGACTTCTTGCGAGTATTTACTTTCATTCCCGGCAGTATCATATGCTGTTACAGCAAAATAATAGGTAAGCCCTTCTGTTAAATTACTAACTTCATATGAAGTGTCCCTGCCGACATTAATAACATGGGTATAATTTCTTGAGCTGCTCCCGTAGTATATTATAAAGCCTCCAATGTCTGTGAGAGGTGCCCCATTCATGTCAGTAACCGGTGGAGCCCAGGATAGGATTGCCGTATTACCATATGCAAAAAGTACAGGGGCATAAAAAGAGATCACAGAGAAAAACAGCAGCCCTGTAAAAGAACCTTTATGGTGACCTGTTCTGCTTAACATCTAACGTGCTATAGTGATTAAAGAATCCAGGGCGAATCTGTTATTTTCAATACATTTCTTGAGTATGTTTCCTGTACAGCAAGGGTCGCATACGCCGCACATTTTACAGTTCTCTTTTATTTGTTCGAGCATAATTTCCAGTTTTGTCATTGTCCTTCTCCCTTATGTTTAATAAGATTAGCTTTATTAATAGGCTCTGGTTAAAACCTTTACTACTATTTATATGCTTTATAAAAAGGCGGGATTAACCTTCGCAACCATCCTTCTTACAAATTCACTTCACTAGAGCAACCGTCATGCCAGCAAGTTACGAACAGTGATAACTCTTTAATTTAAATCAGGTTTATAGCTCCAGCGGAACAAAAAAAGGGGAATGCAGAGGTTAAATCATGTATGAAATTGAATACAGAAAAAAAGCCGCTTAAATGGAGGATTGGCTGTTTTCAGTGGAGACACTAATCAGTAAACACATGAAGGTTATTTCATACAATTGTATAGCAGAGGGTAATGATAACACGTTCATCTTTTGTACTCCTCCGGCTTCAGATCGTATTTTTTAAGGAGCTGGTAAAAATCTGCCCGGTATTTACCGGCAAGATCAGATGCCTTGCTCACATTACCCTGAGTAAGATGAAGGATATTAGAGAGATATTCTTTCTCAAAATCTGATTTGGCCTCCTTAAAAGGCTTTAATTTGTCCTGAGCTGGTATGCTGGTCTGAAGAACAAGGTCATCGCTGATTATATTCGTCTGGGTCATGGCCATTGCAAATTCAATTGTATTTTCCAGTTCCCGTACATTTCCTGGCCAGTCATGAAGCATAAGATTCTGCAGTGCCTGCGAAGTTATTCCGCTTACTTTCTTGTTCATTATCCGACTGAATTTCTCAAGAAAATGTTCAACGAGAAAAGGTATGTCGTCTTTCTTTTCCCGGAGAGGCGGCAGACTGACGGGGATGACATGGATCCTGTAAAAAAGGTCCTGACGAAAATTTTTGTTCTCGACTTCTTTTTGAAGGTCTTTATTGGTAGCAACTATTATCCTGACATCTACTTCAACAGGTTTTTTACATCCAAGCGGACAGACCTGACGGTCCTGGAGGACCCTCAGAATCTTGCTCTGCAGCGAAAGCGGCATATCCCCGATTTCATCAAGAAAAAGCGTGCCCCCATGGGCCTGTGTGAATAATCCCTTTGTACTTTGTACTGCCCCGCTAAAAGCGCCTTTCTCATATCCGAAAAGCTCGCTCTCCAGCAGATTCTCGGGAATCGCAGCACAATTAATCGCCACAAACGGTCCATCCTTTCTGCCGCTTTCAAGATGAATGGCCTTTGCAATAAGTTCCTTTCCGGTGCCGCTTTCACCATGTATAAAGACTGTTGAATCAGTCCTGGCAATAATCACTACCTGGGCCAGTACCCTCTGCATTTTATAGCTTCTGGCGATGATATTTGAAAAATCATATTTTTCTGCTATAAGACCCTGCAATCTCTTTACTTCTAATGCAAGTTTGCGCTTTTCCATCGCCTGATCGATCTGCAACAGAAGTTCCCTGTGATCAAAGGGTTTAGTAAGGTAACTGTAGGCCCCTCTCCGCATGGCTTCAACAGCGCTTTCAATTGTTCCGTACGCAGTAAGTATAACGACCGGGACGTCAGGATTTATCCTGTGCAGATGTTCCATCACGGATATTCCGTCTGTCTTCTCAAGCTGCAAATCAATAACAGACAGGTCAATCTCATGTTCCTTTATTAAATTTATGGATTCTTCCTCATTCCGGGCAGTCACAACATCGTACTTTACCGATTCAAGCCTCATTTTTATTACTTCCAGGAGGTTGCTGTCATCATCTACAACTAATATATTTCCTTTAGCCATGGCTGGTCCTATCTCGTCAGCTCCTTCTTCTTTTTATCAATCTCAATATCCACCTGCTTTGCTTTCTCAATTATATTAAGAACATTAAGCCATATTCTGGCCTGTTCAGCCAGTGGGCTTCCCGGATACTTCTGAATCAGCTGTTCAAAATACCTGCCCGATTCCTTATAGTCCTTGTCCGGATTGCCATAATGGGCATAGACAAGCCCTATATTAAAAAGGGCCTGGTCCGAAGGTGGCGCGGTATTATAAAGCGACAATACTTTCCTGTTCTCCTTCAGCGCCCCCTGATAATCGCCCTTTGACAACATTCTGGAGACTCGAAGAAAATGCTCCTCTTCCATGACTATTTTCTTCAGCAGCCCCGCCCATATCTTTGCCTCTTCAGCGAGCGGACTTTGCGGCTGTTCTTCTATCAGCTTTTCAAAATACCTCATGGATTTATTTAAGTCTTTACCAGGATTCATATAATGTGCATATATCAGCCCGATATTATAAATGGCCTGATCACCAGGAGGCACTTTTTTAAACATTGTCATGACCTTCTCGTTCTCTTTGACTGCTCCGTGAAAATTGCCCTCAGACATCAATATGCGACTTTGAAGAAGCATGCCTTCAGCACGGGTTTGGTTTTCTGTGTTCTTCAATGTGGCGCAACCACAAATTAAAGAAAAGATCAAACCGGCAATACAAAGGAAAATACGCTTCCATGTTTCGACGTGCTCTCTACCCAAACTTTTCCTCCATGAGAGTTGACAACCTGCTTAACAATAGCAAGTCCTAATCCGGTGCCCTTGATTTTACCGGACCTTGCAAAAGTGTCCTGATAATATTTATCAAAGATGGCAGCCACTTTTTCTTCAGATATACCACTGCCTGAATCAGCCACTGATACCTTCACTGCATTATCAACTGACAGGGCTGAAATGCGGACATACCCTTCATCCGGCGTAAACTTGACGGCATTTCCTACCAGATTTCTCAACACCTGCAGCATCCTTTCAGTGTCTATTTTCACCAATGGCAGCTCTCTGCCTATTTCTGTCTCGACCCTTATATTCCTGGTCTCGGCCAATGGTTCTATTTCACCCGTAATCTTGCTGATCAGGGGAGGAAGTTCAGCCTTATGAAAATTATAAACCATCATACCTGCCTCCATTTTTGAAAGGTCCAGGAGGGAGTTGACCAGCCTGATTAACCGGTTGCATTCTTCGTTGACAATTGCTACAAGTCTTTTCTGCTTAACAGTAGCGCCTGATTCATCCAGGCTCTCCGAAAAAAGATTTGTTCCTTCCTTAATAGTTGTAAGAGGTGTCCTCAACTCATGCGACATCAATGAAAAAAAATCTGATTTCATCTTGTCTATCTCTTTCAGTTTCATGCACATTGAATTGAACGCTTTTGCCAGTACTTCTATCTCCGGCGGCGAAGACAGCTTCAGATCATGTCTAAAATCCCCCCCGGCTATGTCCACCGTCTTCTTTTTAATGATAGAAAGCGGTTTCGTGATGCTGACAGTTATATAAATGGATATCATTATCCCGAATATCAGGGAAATGATACCTGTAATAATGGCTACCTTGCTTGCACGGTCATCTGCCCTGCTCAATTTACGGACTTTAGAATACGTATTATTCTGGCTGTACGCCTCCAGATTTATTAACGCCTCCATTATACGGTTGACGGCATGTTCCTTATCCTGTTGATAACTTTCATCATTATATGACCTGCCGGAGCTGACATATTCTACCTCATCTTTAAATAATGACCTGTACCGCTCTTTATGGAGCTGTATTGTACTGACTATTTCCCGAACCTCGTCATCCTCGGTCAGGGAAGTCAATTCTTTCATCTGCCTGTCAAAATCATCGTTTGACAGAAAAAACTGACCGGACAGTCCGGCATCCTTGATTATGATATATTTTTTTTCATACCTCATCATTGACAGGAGAATATCCGAGAGCTTCTTTTTGTATTCGATCATGCGATTATCAAAATTAATTATGGAGCGTGTCATTTTCTCATATTGACGAAGCTGCGATATGGAATATATACTGACCGTCATTGCCAGAACAAATATGACAAAGTACCCGGTAACAAGCCGTGAAAAGATAGTTAATCTCATGTTTATTATCTGTTATTATTGATAAAATCCGAACATGCATGTCACTATGCTGTTATACATGTCTCAGCATAATGACATTATTTATATCGAACAAGTCTCTTGGGATGCCTCTTCAATTTTTTAATATGCTATCACGATGCCGAATGAATGTCTATAGCCTCTCCTTAATTACAGTTATGATTAAAAAAAACTGTTAAACATGTCCGGCGCAGCCCTGAACCATCAGGTGAAGGCCATCCGGCAGCATTAATATTTATTATATATTTCAGTTTTCTGCTAAACACCATTACTATGTTATAATCAAAAAACATTTTTTCTTTAATTGTCAGGATGTAAATGAATAAACTTATTGTTGTCCTTTCACTCATAATTACCGCTTTTACTGCCTCGTATGCAGATGCCATCTCTCCCCAGATCATCGGTCCTTACATGAAAGTTATCGATAATAATATCATTGTCAGCCTGAGCATTTACCAGGTGACAGAGCTTGCAAAATCCATAACTTCCGGAGTTGAAAAAGAGATCACGTTTACCATAGAACTTTTAAGAGCCTGGCGTTTCTGGCCGGATGAATTTATCGTATCAAAAAAAGTTTCCAGGGTCATCAAGTATGACAACTTAAGGGGCCAGTACCGGGTAATATCTTATGATGGAGTTACCCGCACAGAAAAATATTACAATGATTACCATGAAATCAAAGACTGGATTTTTAATGTCAGCAACATTAATCTCGCAAATATAAAAGAACTTGAACCTGACAGGTACTATATCAGAACAGTTGTTGAATCAAAAAGCCTGGAACAACCGCCGTTAATCGGTTTTCTAATCCATTTTATTCCTGAAGTAGAAATGAGCCTTGCAAAAGAATCTCAGCTTTTCATGCTCGGAGAGAACTGATGAAAAATCTCAAAATACTTTTCAGTCTCTTAATAATCAGTTTTCTCGCAATAATCATTACTGGGGTAGTTTTAAATTATCTGGGGATAGAACATGGCCCTCTTCTGATAAAAATCGGCTTCATATTTATAATTGTCAATATCGTCCTTTACCTGATACTGCTGATCTTTTATGTTGGACGTAATCTTTTCAATCTTTACAGAGAAAAGAAACGTAAAGCAATTGGTTCAAAATTCAGGACAAAGCTTGTAGTATCTTTTCTCGGCCTTGTTCTCATACCTTCAGTACTTCTCTTCTTTCTTTCGTATCAGTTAATAAACAATTCTATCGATACCTGGTTTTCACTTGAAGTCCAGAAGCCCATATATGAATCTATGGACATTGCAAAAATTCTGTATGTAAAAGAGCGCCAGCATGCTGCAAATTACGCTAAACTCCTCGCCTCAAACAAAGTCCTGTTGAAAACCGGCGATAAAGCCGATTCGATCTCCGGGGACATCAGGAGTTATCTGATCAGACAGACTGACGGTACCCCTCTCGTTGATAACGCCTTTAAAGACAATGCAGGTACAGATATTATATCTACTGATAAAGGGGACATTATACGGGCGGTTGCGCCATTCAGGGAAAGCGGCAATATTACTGGTGTTATTGTAGTCGAAACCCTCATCCCGCATGATGTTGTAGTAAAAATGGAGTCTATTCAGCTGGCATTTAATGAATATGTTCAGATTAAACTGCAGCAAAGTCCTGTTCGCTTTATATATTTCCTGATGCTGACCATAGCAGCATTACTTATTATATTTCTCACATTATGGGTATCACTGCGAATAGCAAAGGGCATAACTGTTCCTATCCAGTCTCTTGCTGAGGCAACCAAGACAGTTGCTCACGGCAATCTGGATTTCAGGATCGTACTTAAAAGAGACGATGAGATAGGTCTCCTGATTAATTCATTCAACAAAATGCTTGATGACCTCCAGGACGGTAAACAGTCTCTGGAGAAAGCCTACAAGGAATCTGACCGTAGAAGGCTCAGCATGGAATCAATTCTCGAAAGCATAAATACAGGGGTAATCTTTTTCGACCGGACCGGGAGAATAATAACTGTCAACAATGCAGCCTGCTATATGCTTAACGTCGAACGTAACGCTATAGAGGGTCAGAGCTACAAGGAATTACTGGACAGACTTGATTCAGCAGATCTCAGTTCGATGGTCAGACATCTCAGTGAAAAAGGTTTTGGTGCCGTTGAAAAAGAGATACACATTTACTTAAACGGCAGACCGATGGATCTGAGAGTATATTCAACCATTATCAAGGATTCTGCAAACAAACTTGTCGGCACCCTTGCTGTATTTGACAATCTCACTGAAATCATAATGGCTCAGAGAGCACTTGCATGGCAGGAAGTCGCAAAACGGATAGCCCACGAAATTAAAAACCCGCTTACACCCATCAGATTGTCCGCTGAACGGCTCTTAAAAAAGTGGAATGACAAGTCGCCGGACTTCGAAGATGTCCTTAACAGATCTACCAGGACAATAGTTCAGGAAGTCAACAGCCTTAGATCTCTGGTGGATGAATTCTCGAGATTCGGCAAGATGCCCAAAATCAGTCTTGAACCTACAGATATCAGAGCAATAATTGAAGAGGTTGTTGAGTTATACAGCAATTTAAAAGAAGTCAGGATAATTCCTTCTCTGGACAATGATATCCCTGAAATCGATATCGATAAAAAGCAGATAAAAATGGCTTTGATAAATCTTATTGATAATGCCGTACAGGCGAAGACAGAAACGATTTGGCTAAATGTTTTATACAACCATGTCATGGATCTTATAAGGATAGAAGTTATAGATAATGGCTCCGGAATAAACGAAGCAGACAAGGACAAACTGTTCTTCCCCTATTTTTCAACAAAAAAGGAAGGCACCGGCCTTGGACTCGCAATTGTCAACAGCATCATATCAAGGCACAGGGGATATATAAGAGTGCAGGACAATAAACCTAAAGGGACTCAGTTTATTATTGAATTACCGTTGGAACATAAATGAGTATTCTGACTTCAGTGCAGTTTCTCTCCTTCTTACTATTCTGCAGCTCTCCCTCCTGAATCCGAAGGCACATCCCAGTTTACGAGTCAGCACACTGATGTATTTCTAAAATATAGGGGTATGTTGATATGGCTGCATTATTCAGATCATAAACAATCAGTCGCCACTCTCTTTTTCTAAACGCTGTTTAATGTCTTAAAATTATATCCGGGCAATTTGAAGTTATCAATGAAATACTTGAGGGTTAATTGGCAAGACATGTCTGTGTTCATGACACGGCAACGATTGTATCTTATTCCGGAACAATTAAATTGTGTACAAAAAGTATCTTTATGTTCCAATATTGTATTTTTCTCTTGACAATTGTTTTTTGATTGTATAAATTAGATATCAATATATGTTAGAGAAACTTTTTACATCGGGAATCAGGGCTGATATCATGTCACTGTTATTTAACAATCCTGAAGAAAAGTTTTATGTCAGAGAGATAGCCAGACTGGTAAACAAGAATCCGTCCGGGGTTAAAAGAGAACTGGACAAACTTCAGAATATGGATATTGTTTCATCTGAAAAAGAAGGCAATCTCAAATATTTCAAAGTCAATGCAAACTCCCCCCTCTTCCCTGAGCTCAAAGGTCTAATTGCAAAGTCATTGGGAGTCCCGGGTGCTCTCAAGTCTGTTTTGAAAACCTCAGATGTCAAATCTGCTTTTATTCACGGACCGTATGTGGAAAATACAAACCTTCCTTCCCTGGATTTGTTTGTAGTTTCTGATTCAAATCATATAAGAAAACCGCTTGATGATATAGAAAAAAGATTCGGCAGGACAATTAACCTTACTTTAATGAGTCTTACTGATTACAAATCAAAAAAGAAAAGCGGAGACCGTTACTTAAAGAAACTATTGGCAGCAAAAAAAATATTGCTGCTGGGAAGGCTGTAAATACTCCCCATAGAAAGGGAGAAGAAAGGGGGTGAACTTGAATGGCCGCCACTAAGAAAGCCGCTGCAAAGAAGAAAAAGGCTGCTCCGAAGA
>QZIL01000018.1 GCA_003599025.1 Nitrospiraceae bacterium
TTATATGAACCGCCGTATGCCGAACGGCACGTACGGTGGTGTGAGAGGCAGGGGCTAACGCCCCCGCCTACTCGATTCCTCATACAGAAACGTAAAAGTCACTACAATTTTTTATCGGGAATATGATACACTATCCTGCACATCAAGAGCCCCCTTAGCTCAGCAGGATAGAGCACAGGTTTCCTAAACCTGGTGTCGCATGTTCGAGTCATGCAGGGGGCGTTTTATCTTCCTGCATATCAATGCTTATCTGCTCCTTTTGTTAAATATCACCCAGCAGCGGGTCATTTATCCCGGCCTCACTGAATCCCTTTGCCCGGATCAAACAACTGTCACATTTCAAGCATGGGATGTAATCAGCGCAAAAGTCTGGAAGCCCGGAAGTTTGGACGTTATTTGCTTCTGCTCTTCCGCGCTTCAGCGCTTCTATATTCCTTTTTAGTGGATCATAACAGCTCCAAGTCAGGGAATAATCCACGCCAAGCGCTGTTCCCTCTTTGATTATCTCGGCCTTGGTTAGTTTTATCAGAGGGGCACGTATCTTAAATCTGACCTTTCCTTCCACAGAAATCTTTGTGGCAAGGTTGGCCATGTCTTCAAAGGCCTGGATGAACTCCGGCCTGCAGTCAGGATACCCGCTGTAATCAATGGCGTTGGCCCCTATAAAAATGTCCTCTGCCTCCAGAGTCTCTGCCCAGGCGAGTGCAAATGAGAGGAATATGGTGTTACGGGCAGGAACGTAGGTCACAGGAATAACATCCTCACTCTGAGTTCTGAGTTCTGAGTTCTGTGTTCTGTCTTTTGGCACTTCAATATCTGAAGTAAGGGCCGAACCGCCGATTTCTCTGAGGTCGAAGTTGATGATCAGATGTTTTATGACGCTGAATTTATCCGCAGTCCTTCGGGCCAGTTCAAGCTCTATCTTGTGTCTCTGGCCGTAGTCAAAGCTTAGTGCAAAGACCTCAAAGCCTTCTGCCTTTGCAGCAGCCAGTGTAGTGGTTGAGTCTACCCCTCCGCTTAACAGCACAACCGCACGTTTCATTTTAATCTATCCCCGACTACTTTCTACTGACTGCTGACTACTGTCTACTGTCTTTATTCCCTATCCTTGATTCAGTGCCGGCAATCAAATTCTTGATATTGGATTTATGTTTATATATTATTAATGCCGCTATTATTATTCCTATAGTCACTTTTATATCAGATTCCCCAAGCAATATTAAAATAACCGGCATTACAGATACAGCGATAATAGCCGCCAGGGATGATATCCTGAATATGAGGGCCACGGCAATCCATATGAGAAGCATTATTCCGGCTACAGCCGGACTGTAGGCCAGCATAACCCCTAAACCTGTAGCGACTCCCTTTCCTCCTTTAAATGACAGAAAAGCCGAAAACATATGTCCAAGAACAGCGGACAGTCCCACGACCCCGGGCCACAGGTCCTCGGCAAAAAGACGTTCATCTGCCTGATAAGAAACATCGATATGTCCCAGAACATATCTGCATATAAGAACAGGAATTGCGCCTTTAAACATGTCGCCGAGAAGGGTCAGTAACGCAGGGATCTTGCCTGCTGTCCGAAGGACATTCGTGGCCCCGATGTTTTTACTGCCCGTGCTCCTTAAATCAATTCCCCTGCTCCTGGTAAATAGAAGGCCGAACGGAATGGAGCCAAGAATAAAGGCGACTGGAACAAGGAGATATAAAACAGGACTTATGGAAAACAGACTACATGTCATAATAGCTCTTCCGGAAAATAACAAAGTACTGCACTCCGGACGCGATACCCAGGATCATGGCAATCCACAACAGCACAATGCCGAGATCATATAAACTGCCGATATTGAAAACAGAGTCCAGAATTTCCAGAAAATAAGGAGAGCTGTTAAAAAGAAGTACCAGAATGGAGGATATCTGTGCCGTTACCTTGATCTTACCTCCCATTTCAGCAGGGATTACTATGTCTTTTGAAAGGGCGACCACCCTTAAACCCGTGACTACAAATTCCCTGACTATGATGACAATGGCAATCCAAGCAGGAATAACCGCCATATCAACAAGGACAATAAGGGCTGATATGACCAGAAGCTTGTCTGCTATAGGATCAAGGAGAATCCCGACCTTTGTGACCTGCTTTGATTTTCTTGCGATATAGCCGTCCAGCAGGTCGGTCAATGATGCGATTGAAAACAGCACAGCACCAAGAAGCGGATTCCCTGATGCAACAAGTACAAACGGCAGGATTATCACCATCCTGCTGAAGGTAATAATTGTTGGTATGTTAAGCAAGGGTTTCCCCTGACACCTTTTTCCAGAGGCCTGAGGCTTTAAGAATAATATCTATAAATTCCCTTACAGCTCCTCTGCCGCCGCCCCTTTTTGTTACAATGTCAGCCAGTTTTTTTGCTTCTTCTTCAGCATCGGACGGGGCCGCTGTTAGCCCTGCCCTCTTTAACAGTTCCTGGTCTACAACATCATCTCCCATAAATGCAGTGTTCTCGTCTTTACAGTCATACTTCTTCAACATATCATCAAATACTGCTGATTTTTTATAAATCTTCTGATGTACCTCTTTGATCCCGAGTTCTGCGGCCCTTATCTCTACGACCTTTGATTTCCTTCCTGTGATAATTGCGACCGGGATTCCAGCCCTCTGTATCATTTTAATTCCATGCCCGTCCCTGACATGAAATCTCTTGAACTCATTGCCTTCATTGTCGAGTATAATGCTCCCGTCGGTCATGACCCCGTCCACGTCAAGGATAAGCAGTTTTATTTTTTTGGCTTTAGCTTCCAGTGTGTCTGTATTCTGTGTTATGTATTCTGAGTTCTTTGCTCTCTTCATACTATTCCCGCCTTAAGGAGATCGTGCAGATGAATAATTCCTTCTACAATATCATTGTCATCAGCAACAACAAGTACGGTTATGGAATATTTTTCCATCAAAGCAACGGCCTTGGCTGCAAGCATATTTTTTCTGATCGTCTTCGGCCTGTGCGTCATCACGTCACCCGCTTTCAGGGAAAAGAAATCCGCCCCGAATTTTTCGAGTCCCCTGCGAAGGTCACCGTCAGTCAAAACTCCGAGCAGTTTCCTGTTGTCATCTATAACAGACGTTATCCCGAGCCTTTTTGAAGAGATCTCTATTATCGCTTCTTTCATAAGAGTGTCCGCTTTTACAAATGGAACAACATCGCCTTTATGCATAAGGTCTTCAACTGTCAGGATAAGCCTGCGGCCCAGACTTCCGCCGGGATGAAAAAAAGCAAAATCTTCAGACGTGAACCCCTTCTTGTTAAGCAGCGTGATTGCCAGAGCGTCTCCCATCGCAAGGGCCGCAGTAGTAGAAGCTGTCGGTGCCAGGCCCATTGGACATGCCTCCTCTTTCACAGAAACATCAAGGGAGACATCCGATGTCCTTGACAGCATGGATTTGGAATTACCGGTCATGGCAATGATCTTTATGTCCAGTCTTTTCAGTGTAGGAAGGATCCTTACAATCTCCTCAGTCTCACCGCTGTTGGAGATCGCAAGCACAACATCACCCTTCGAAACCATGCCTATATCACCATGACTCCCTTCAGCAGGATTCATATATAATGCAGGAGAGCCTGTAGAGGCAAGGGTCGCTGCTATCTTCTTGCCTATTAGACCGGATTTCCCCATGCCTGTAACTATGATCTTTCCAGTGCATGAATACATGAGCTCCACTGCTTCGACAAATGACTCATTTATACGGTCAATAAGCACTTTAACCGCATCAGCTTCTATCTTCAGTATCTTTTTTGCCTGATCAATAATTTCACTCATGTAAGTTCCAATGTCCCAGTCGATATATAATACAGGTTTATATTTTCAAACTGACTACTGACTACTGACTACTGACTACTGACTACTGACTACTGACTACTGACTACTGACTACTGACTACTGACTACTGACTACTTTTTATTATCCCCACCCCTTTATCAACTTGTGCAATTCTGTCAGCCTCTGAGCCAGGACAGCAAACCTCTCAAGAGGCAGCATATTGGGACCATCACACGGTGCATTGTCAGGGTCTTCATGTACTTCCATAAACACGGCATCACTGCCAGCAGACACAGCAGCCCTGGCAAGGGTCTCAATAAACTCCCTCTGCCCGCCTGAGCAGCTCCCCTGCCCGCCCGGCAGCTGCACACTGTGCGTAGCATCATATACAACCGGATAACCGAAGCTGCGCATGATGGGAATTGAACGCATATCTACTACAAGATTATTATATCCTAAGGTTACGCCCCTTTCCGTAAGCATTACATTGCTGTTTCCTGTCGAAACAAATTTATCGATGATGTTTCCGGCATCAAGCGGCGCCAGAAACTGGCCCTTCTTTATATTGACCGGTCTTCCGGTCCTGGCTGCTGCAACAATTAAATCTGTCTGCCGGCAAAGGAATGCCGGGATCTGCAGGATATCAAGCACCTGTGCTGCCTCTTCCGCTTCATCAATAGAGTGCACATCTGATATGACCGGCAGTCCTGTTTCATTTCTGACTTTCATTAGAATAGCCAGACCTTCTTTTATTCCCGGGCCCCTGAAGGAATTGACGGATGTCCTGTTGGCCTTGTCATACGAACTCTTGAATATAATGGGAATTCCGGATGCCTCTGAAAACTGACTGAGTTTTGCGGCATTTCTCAGGACCGTGGCCTCATCTTCAATAACACACGGTCCGGCAATAAATACCAGGGGGCTGCTGCCGCCAATAATGATGTCACCAACCCTGACTTCTCTTGTATTCATGTTATATAGGCCCCGCTGTTTCCGGCGATGTCCTCTCCCCCTGTTTTCTGGGAGAGTGAATGGCTGAATCGTGCACATCTTCCGCTGCTTCCATTATACCTTCAGCAAGGGTTGGATGAGCATGGATGGTCCCAGCTATATCTTTGACAGTAAGCCCCTTTTCCATAGCAACCGCTATTTCATGCACAAGATCAGATGCATGAGGACCTATAATGTGAGCACCGAGAATTCTGTCCGTTTCTTCCTCTGAAATAATCTTGAACATCCCTGCTATCTCCCCCATTGCATGGGCCTTGCCGAGTGCCCTGAACTGAAACCTGCCAACTTTGTATTTAATCCCCTTTTCCACTGCCTGTCTTTCCCGTAATCCTACAGAGCCAATCTCAGGACTGGTAAATATCGCAGAAGGGATTACTTCATAGTTGACCCTCGCATTTCCGCCCATGGCATTTTCAGCAGCAACAAGTCCCTCCTTAGAGGCGAGATGGGCAAGCATAATCCCGCCTGTAACATCACCTATCGCATAAACACCTTCGATGTTTGTCTGCATACGGCTGTCCACGAGAATCTCACCCTTGTGCCCTGTTTTTACCCCGGCGGTTTCGAGCCCTATATTTTTTGTGTTTACGGCCCTCCCGACAGAAACGAGGACCTTTTCAGCAATCAGTGTTGTTCCATCAGAAAGATGCATTGATACACCGTCACTGCTTATTACTGCCTTTTCGATACCGGTAGCTGTCAGAAGCCTGATCTTCTTCTTCTTCATTTCCCTCTCGAGCACCTGAGATATTTCTTCGTCTTCACCGGACAAGGCATGAGGCATCATCTCCACCATAGTTACATCAGCGCCAAACTCTTTATATATGAATGCAAACTCGCACCCGATCACACCAGCTCCTACTATGATAAGACTTCGGGGAATGGACTCAGGATTTAATGCATGGTCACTTGACAGAATACGCGACCCGTCAACTGAAAAACCAGGGACCCCGGCCGGTCTTGAACCAGTCGCAATGATAATTCTGTCTGATTTAATTTCTTCACTTGTTCCGTCCTTGAGGGTGACTTTTATCTTTTGAGGACCTTCAAGTTCCCCTCTTCCTTCTATAAGCCTTACGCCCCAGGATTTGAACAGGCCGCGTATTCCCTTGACCTGAACATCGACAACCTTATTCTTTCTCTCAACTATTTTCTGAATGTTGGGAGACACTGTCCCATCGAATTCAAGCCCGTAATTACGGGCATTTCTGACTTGATGCAGGACGTTCGCTGAAGCTATCAGTGTCTTTGTAGGTATACAACCCCAGTTAAGGCAGGTGCCGCCGACTTCACTTTCTTCTATGACCGTGATTTCAGCTCCAAGCTGGGCGGCCCTTATTGCGGCAACATAACCGCCCGGCCCGGCGCCCAGGATTGTAATCTTCATTATTTAAGCTTTACCTCTTCCTCGAGATACTTTTCATATTCATCAGCATCCATCAGGGAATCAAGCTCTGATTTGTCTTCCGGCTCAATAACTGCAATCCATCCCTTGACATAAGGATCGTCATTGATAATTTCCGGTGAATCTATTAAGTCTTCATTGAATTCCAGTATAGTACCACTCAGCGGACATATTACCGATGATGTCGCTTTAGTGGATTCAATCTGGGTAAGCTCAGTACCGGCCTCTACAGTGGAATCAACTTCCGGGGCGTCAACATAAACGATATCGCCAAGCGACTCCTGTGCATAAAAAGTAATTCCAACTGTCGCTTTCTTTCCTGACACTTTTACCCAGGTATGTTCTTTGTGATATTTTACGTCATCCGGATACATCATCACCCTCCTTGATAGAAATTGCTTGAATTAATTATATGCTATTTTCATGGTGTGAGAAATTCTAATCTTAGAATTTATATTTGTCAACAAAACAAATCAGTCATCAAGTAATTTGTCAATCAGCGTTTTTGAACCATTGTCAGACCATTCTCTGAAACCTACAAATCTCTGCTTTATAATCCCTTCGCGGTTAACAATATAAGATGTCGGCAGACCCCCGACGTTATATAGAGATGCAGCAGTCCCGTTGCTGTCAGAAAGGACAATGAAATCAGCCGGTGTATTTTTCATAAAATCCTTAAGCTTTGCCGTTGACTGGTCTGTTGAGACAGACAGTATAATGAGTCCCTTGTCCTTATAATCCTTATGCAACGCATTCAGATGCGGCCTTTCTTTCCTGCAGTAAGGGCACCAGGTTGCCCAGAAATTCAGCAGGACCGGCTTGCCCTTAAATGATGATAGAGATACCTCTTTACCGGAAACATCCTTTAATGTAAAATCAGGCGCCTTGGATCCGACGCTGCTGTCATACAGCAAAGGATCAAATCCCTGTGCATTAGAAACATTTATCTGCGAACAAAATACAAGAATGGCTGCGATAAAATAAAATGCATATGTCAGACTTGGTCTTTTCATGTTAAAGTTCATGCCTTTCCGTTAATTATACATTGAATGTTCAGCATAGATTGCTGTCCTTTTTATGGTGCCGGAGGCGGGAGTTGAACCCGCACAGGGTTGCCCCTACCGGATTTTGAGTCCGGCGCGTCTGCCATTTCACCACTCCGGCTTGCCGTTATGTCAGAAATGCCGCTCGATGTAACGTTATAGTGTGCAATATACCTGGCTAAAAAATAAACATCTATAATCAGTTATAAGAAATATTTCAGATAATACCTTATCGCGTGCTTATGAAATAACTGACTGAGCGGTTGTAAGTGCGTTCTTCATTTGCATTAAAAAAGCATGCAGGAAGCTCATTGTTTCTCCGGTGGTAATGGAGACATTCACAGCATTTAAATTTTCTTTCACAAGAACTGTAAGTGCAGTTGCAATTTGACTTATTTATTTCCATCCTGCATTCCATAATAAGTATCTCCTGAAGTTTGTTTTAACTAAGATAAATTAACCTGAAATTATAATCAAGTGTCCCTGATTTTCTGAAACTTGAATGTTCCAGACGAGTATTGCCCGGCAATTTAAATTGCTCCCCTGAGGGGTTAAAGTTTACTAAAAAGAGTACCGATAATTACAGGTAGATAACTCTTAATAATAGCGCACTATAGCGAATTAATTAATACGCAAAAAGGTTAAGGATTAACAAAACCCGGGGGTAATATAATATTATAACTCCCTCAACCAAGCATGAATAAGCAGCCCGTTCTGAAGCATGTCACTTGCATCAGGAATAAACAATTTACTGATAAAGGGAAAATATGTTTGTAATAATAGGAATCGTTGTTGTGCTGGGATCCGTTATTGGCGGTTATATCCTGGAACACGGAAATCTCCATCTCCTCTTTCAGCCTGTTGAGCTTCTTATTATCGGTGGTGCTGCAGTCGGTGCATTCCTGATATCTTCACCTTCAAAAGTAGTGGGGCTTGTTATGAAAAACGTAGCGAGGGTTTTCTCCGCCAAGGCAGCAAGCAAAGCTGAGTTCCTTGAGGTACTCGGTTTGCTGAATGCAATATTTACCAAGATGAGAAAAGAAGGTCTTATAGCAATTGAGGGTGACATTGAAAAACCGGACGAGAGCCCCTTATTTACGAAGTATCCGAGTATTCTTAAAAATCATCACGCAGTGAGTTTTATATGTGATAACCTCAAGGTAATCATTTCTGCAAATGTGACCCCGTTTGAGCTTGAAAATATAATGGACCTTGAGATGGAGGCTCATCATCATGAAGCATTGATACCAGCCCACGCCGTAGCAAAGATATCAGACGGACTTCCTGCCCTCGGTATCGTTGCTGCAGTCCTTGGGGTCGTACTTACGATGGCAAAAATATCTGAACCCCCTGAGGTGCTCGGTCACAGTATAGGTGCAGCACTGGTCGGTACATTCCTCGGAGTTTTACTGAGTTACGGCTTCGTTGGCCCCATAGCCACAAACCTTGAGCACATTGCCGAAGAGGACGGTGTCCTCCTTCAGGTCATCAAGATTGCGCTGGTTTCCTTTGTCGGAGGAGCAGCACCGCAGATTGCTGTTGAATATGCCAGACGTGTTATTCCTTCAGGCGCCAAACCAGGTTTTACCGAACTCGAAGAAGCTATGAGAAAATGAGCAAGAACAAAGCAATAATAGTCAAAAAGGTAAAAAAAGTTGTCGGAGGAGGACATCATGGCGGAGCATGGAAGGTTGCGTACGCTGATTTTGTTACTGCAATGATGGCTTTTTTCCTGCTCATGTGGCTCTTAAACATGACATCTGACGAAAAAAGGGCACGGCTTTCCGCATACTTTAAGTATTTCAGTATTTATGACAGCGGTGGTACATCGTGGATGGAGAAATCGAGTGAGATATTCGGGGAGTCAGGAGAAAATGCACAGAAGGTATTTACCAGCAAGCAAAATCAGAATATCGACAATACAGTAAATACTGCAGATCTGAGCAGCATAGAAGAAACTCTCAAAAAAGATATCGCAGACAAACTCAGTGATGTGAAAGATCAGGTCCTTGTTGATATTGTTGACGAAGGAATAAGAATACAGATGATAGACAAAGAGGGCAGTTTAATGTTCGAACAGGGAAATCCCAGATTGACTCCAAAGGCCAAAGAGGTCCTTAAATTAATCGGTGAAGACATAAAGCAATATCCCAATAAGGTCATAATAGAAGGACATACTGACTCCGTACCTTACGCGGGAAGCCAGTACAGCAACTGGGAACTTTCGACTGAAAGGGCTTCTTCTGCCAGAAAGGAACTTGAAGCGTTCGGGCTTGCCCCTGAAAGGATAACGCGTGTAGCAGGTTACGCAGATACAGACCCTCTTATCAAAGATAATACCAGGGACCCGCGAAACAGGAGGATAAGCATAACGCTGACAGTCCCGAAAATCAATGCTCCCCGGAAAAGCATGGAAAAACCGGCCCTGATAAACAGTGATGAGAAACAACTCAACAGGCTGTCCGAAGAACTGAGGAACATGATAGACAAAACAGATATGCCTGCTGCAGAGGAAAAGAATTTATCGGGCCAATCCGATGCAGTCATTAAAGGCAGCAGTAACGGAAAGAGCAAAACGATCATCAGAAATCAGGAATGGCCGGTCATCAAGAACCGTGATAATGATGCCATGATCAGTGAAGGCAAGACTTCATTAAAGAACGGGAGCTCAAATTCGAAAAATAAAGCTAAATCCGGATCCGGTGAGACAGGCAAAGAAGGCAATCCGGTTATAAAAAATGAAAACAAAAATCCGGTTGTCATCAAGGAACTTTCAGAACCGATAATAAAATTTTAATAATAACTAGAACCTGTCTCATAACTGAAATGCCATTGCTTGCCATAGTAAGCGGGCATCCAGACCTGTCCCCGCGAAAGCGGGGAACCATAATAATAAAAAGACTGGATTCCCGCTTTCGCGGGAATGACAGCATACTGAACATCGAAGAAATAACCTGATTTTGAGATAGGTTCTGATCAGCCTGCCTGCGGTATCCGGATAATAAATGACGTACCCTTTCCCGCAACACTTTTGGCCTCTATGGTACCGCCCTGTTCAGCTATAATACCGTGGGCTATTGAAAGTCCGAGCCCGGTCCCTTTGTTCACAGGTTTCGTAGTAAAGAAGGGATCAAAAATCTTCGGCAGGATCTCCGGGGGTATTCCATTGCCGTTATCAGACACTTCTATCAGCGTATAATTTGATTCACTGTCAAAAGATGTTTTAAACTCGATCCTTCCACGCCTGTCTGTATCGGAGATGGCCTGCTCGGCATTGATCAGCAGGTTGAGGACCACCTGCTGCATCTGCTGGCGGTCGACTGAGACATAGGGCACCTTTCCGTAGTTTTTGATAATTTCAATGTTGGTGGATTTCAGCCAGTATTCATGAAGTTCTACTGTCTTGTCGATAATATCATTTATATTTTCAACACTCTTCTGGGCCGGGGTCTGTCTCGAAAAAGTAAGCATGTTCTCTACGATCCTCTTGCATCTAAGCGCTGAATCATAGACGTTCCGCAGGTATTTTTTTGTAGTATCATCTTCATTTTTCATAAGGAGCATCTCGGTATATCCAATAATACCTGTCAGGGGATTATTGATCTCGTGGGCCACTCCGGAGGTCAACGTCCCGAGTGAAGACAGCTTGTCAAGATGATAGACCTGGTCTTTCAGCCTGCGGGTCTCTGTAATGTCCTTCATTATATATACTGCGGCTTCATGTTCATCATAAGATATCGGATAATAGCTGATAAGGTAATATGTGTCATTCAAAGTCCGCTCCACAGCTCTCCTCGATGCGTTGTCCCTGCTTTCTCCTGTCACACACCATTCATGAGGCCCGCTCAATCCAAACAGCTCATAGTAAGGCCTCATTATTATGTCCGCAGGATCTTTTCCGAAAAGATTTGAAAAGGCCTTGTTTGTCCGCAATATCCTGTAGTTCTGATCAATGACAAATATATAGTCGGTTATCGAATCAATAATATGCTGCCACCACTTCTGGCTTTTATAAATTTTCCTGAACAATACAGACTGCTGTTCGAGATCGTCCTCTCTCTCTTTATCCGGTATGGAGGTCCTCTGAATCCTCTGAAGCACCCTTGTAAGCGGACCCTCATAACCTCCGTCTTTCAACAGGTAATCATATGCGCCTTGCTTTAATGCCTCGGCTGCCTGCAATTCCTTACCTTTCTGGATGATCACAATGACCGGGACATACAGACTCCCTTTTTGTATTTCCCGGATAAACTCCGGGGCTGAACTGAAGAGAGGATAATCCATAAAAACAGCGTCGATTTTTTCGCTGTTCAGGAACCCTGTCCCTCTTTTCACGTCACAGGCCTTTATGACATCAAATGAAGAAGATATACCGAGCAAGGCCTTTTCAAGAAGATTGCCGTCCTTAACGTTTTTATTGATAAGCAGAATTTTCTTTATGGTGGACTTTACTTTCATCTCGGTTCTTTTTTACTTTCACTTTCACTTAGAAGCACTATATCAACCCTTCTGTTCTTTGCCCTTCCATCCGGAGTGTCATTAGACGCCACCGGCCTGTTCTCAGCATAACCTATTGCAGTTATCCTCTCAGGTTTAATTTTATGGTTGTCAATAAAGTATTTTACAACATTTATTGCGCGGGAGGAGGAAAGCTCCCAGTTGGAAGGGAATGTCTGGTTATGTATAGGAACATTGTCTGTATGCCCCTCTATCCTTATGATATTGGGATAATTAAGGAGTGCTGAGGCTATTTTATCCAGTACATCCCTGGAATTATCTCTGAGACCAGCCGATCCGGATTCAAAAAAGAACTTGTCCGCAACAGTTATCACCACACCCCTCTCATCCCTGTTTACCTCAATACCACCCTTTGAATCAGCCAACAGGGTCCCTAGCATGCCCCTTACATTTGATTCCACCTCAACATCTGCAGGTATAAAAACCTTTACCCCCTCAATGACTGATATGGAACTGCTTTGCACACCCTCATTATTAAAAGCGGACTTCATTGAATCCACAAACTTTCCGAGTTTGCTCGTGTCAACGTTGCTGATTGCATACATGGCTGTAAAGAAACAGAAAAGAAGAGTGACGAAATCGGCATAAGAGACCATCCACCGTTCAACATTTTCATGCTCTTCGTCTTTGTGCCTTCTTTTTCTCATCGATTACCTTCCAGCCGCTTTTAAATTACCCATATAAGTCGAGCAGACTTGACGGAAAAGCTTTACCTGCGATACCTCAGCAAAATTGATAAAAGTATAAGTTATATCTTTCTGAACTTAACTAAGTGTCAAGTCCTGCTGCCAGAGTTTAATTCCAATATCCCATCACATTGTAAAGATGTTACGGCAAGTCTGCTCGACTCGAATCCAAGGCCACTTGCCTGCTTTATGCAATATTAAGGTTCACTTTCTATAGATATATGAACCCAGATGTTCACGCAGATAATATGGACTCCTGCCGGCCTGAATGCTGAGCACACCATCAATGATCATCTCCCTTAAAAATATTTCACGCTTTATATTATTCATCATTTTTTTTGCTATTGGCAGAAATACCAGATTGGCAGAAGCTACACCATAAACTGTGGCTACAAACGCCACGGCAATACCGGAGCCAAGCTTCGCAGGATCGCTCAGATTTTCCATTACATGTATCAGTCCCAGAACAGCACCAATGATGCCAATGGTAGGTGCATAACCTCCTGCTGCTTCAAATACCCTGGCGGCCCTTCCCCGCTCCTCCTCAAAAGTCCTGTTGTCCTGTTCAAGTGAACTGAGCAGTACCTTCGGGTCTATTCCATCAACTACAAGCCTGAGCGCCCTTCTGAAAAAACTGTACCTGATATTGCCCATCTCGCTTTCGAGTGACAATATTCCTTTCTGCCTTGCCCTGGCTGCATAATCGACCATGTCTCTTATTATTGCATGATCTTCCGGCAGCTGCTTCTCCTCAACAAAGACGCTCCTGAGCATATTTGCAGACATCATTATATCTTTTAATGAAAAACTCAGAAATACTGCGCCGAAAGTCCCGCCAAAGACTATCAGGGCAGCAGACCCCTGCACAATTGAACTAAGCCTTCCCCCCTCAAGAAGGTTGCCGCCCAGAATCGCTGCAATGCCGAGACATATCCCTATAACACTCGCCTTGTTCATTTAGGTCCCGATTCTTTTATCTTTCTGATGGTCTCTCTCTGATGAGACAGGGTATATTGTATTATTTCGTTTCTGACAGACTCGTCCATATTCAGATATTCAAGCGAGACCTCATGTTTGTTCTCTCCAAGGTCCTTTACCCTCTTCACTTCACCGTATGCAAAAACCGCAACAGGTGGATAGGTCGGCAGCAGAAGTTTAAGCTCCATTATTTCATTGACCCTGACCGGATAGTCGACTGTAAACCTCACTCCTGAGGCACTGATATTGACAAACTTTTTGTCCGTCTGGACAAGGCCCTCCTTGTCCAGCATCAGATGATTAATTATGAAATCGAGTTTGGTCTTTATTTCCGCCATCATCGCATACAGACCGGCATTGCCCTGTTTGTCCGGAATATTGTCCTCTGAATTCAGCTCCGATGTCCCTGGCGTCTCCATAAGGGAGAATGCCTTTGAGCTGACAACATTTTTGCGGAACTCCGCTGCCTTTTCTTTGTCGATATGAACAGGATTTGCTACAACAGATATGATATCGTCTATCCTGAAATAACTTCGATGCTCTCCCCCATCAGATTTCTGTCTTCTTTGGTCCGACATATATATCCTCCCTTGCATTCAGTCTGGAATAATAATTGTTTTAATCAATTCTTTTAAATGTCTATTTTTCTTTAAGATCATTTAAGAGCGAGCTGTATTTTCTTATTGTTTCATTATCAGATCCGGGACCGGATGCTTCACCGGGATATGCCACGGCATCAGACGCCTTCATGTTAAACTCTTTCATTGCTGCAATCCCTTCAGGCAGAGCGTCACTATCATTATTACCCCTCTTTCTCCCCGGTTTCTTTAAAACCTCAAGCTGACGGTAAATCTCTTTTAAATGGTTTGAAAGCTTTTCATTTTCCTCCAAGAGAGAGGCCATCCTGTATGCATTCCTGACCACAAGCAGCAACTGCTGCATCACAAATGGTTTTACGATATAGTCATAAGCCCCTTCCTTCATCGCCTCAAGCGCAGTGTCAAGCGTTCCATAAGCAGTCAGCAGAACAACGGCTATTCTGGGGTTCATCTGTACAGCTGACCTCAGCACCTCCATCCCGTCAGCGCCGGGCATCCTCAGGTCGGTAAGTACGAGCTTTACATCCTCAAGCCTGAGGAGTTTCAGGGCAGTGATCCCGTCACCTGCAGTAATAACCTGATACCCCTCGTCCGTGAGGAACTTGTACATAACGTCCCTGACTATCGCATCATCTTCTGCAATGAGAATCCTGAATTCACTTTTATTCACTTTTTGTCCATTCTCCTTTTTTCTCCTCCTGCCTCATTTAAAGACCTGCCCGGGCAGGAAGATTCCGGTGCTTAAGGTTCTATGCATCATACTCCAGTATTTTTTCATTCAGAGAGCCGAGCCATTCGTCCTGTTTCAGCAGCAGAGGCGAAAGTTCATACTCAATCAGGTCCGACAGCATTATCCAGTCCTTTGACTCCATGGCTGAATGCATTTCCTGAAACAGATTCAACCCGGAATCCTGTAATGAAACAGGGTCCGGAGGAAGGCCAAACCCGTTAAAAAAACGCATGCCTTCCCTGAGTTCCGTTATGAACCCCAGGAAACAATCGAGGTCCTGGATGTTCTGAGTAAGATTATTAAACACGCTTTCACTTTCTTCCATCCTCAGCGGCTGAATGTTTTCAGTAAATACCTCAGCAAGTTTTTTTGCCGAGTATCTCGCGTCCGGGATGCTGTTTCTTATGGCATTGAAAAGCTCCGGTTTCTCAATCTCTTTCTTTAAATCGTTCATTGTCTCCTCCTGTTCAGACTAATGACTGTTATTATTACCGTATTGTCATTTCACAGCACTTACTGTCGATTCGGTTTCTAATATCTGAATTGCCGCTTTTATTAAATGCCTCATGTTCCTTGAGCTTTTAATCAATTCCCCGTAAATCGTGCCTGATGAAACGGCTATTGTCCTTAAATCATTACCTTCCATTGCTTCCCTGGCGTAGTTGAATAATAGTATTAAAGGCCTGAGAAACGGGTTTGCATGCCCAATAAGCTCTATTTCCTTATCTACCGGTCCGACCTTGTGCCATATTTCCTTTATCCTCATGATATCCAGCTTGTCTCTTACCGCTTCCTCTCCTATAAGACTTACAAGATAGAGGCCTTCTTCAGCTTTGTCTGTCAGGTCTGCTAGTATGTCCAGTTCCCTTCGGATTGGACTTATCATTTCATGAAGGTCTTCAAACCGTCTGTAACGTGACATCTCCACGCACAATCTGTCATGGATCCTGTCAGTATCATCGGGCAACAGGAGTCCCGCCTCCATGTTCCACAATTGCCTGTAGAGAATGCGATAAAACGTTTCACTGCTCATATTTCGTTTTATGAGAGGCTCAAATCCCACGTAACCATCATCTTTAAAATGTGATTTGTAAACCTGCACACTGTTCCATAATGTCTGTTGGTCTATAATGCCATCACCCTTACCCGTTATCGCATCCTTTACAATTTCAAATACAGCAGATGGTTTAATGAAAGTCTTGCATACCATGTCCCTGCACTGGACATCAAAGCCGCAGGGAACGCACGGGAGGTCCGCCTGTATAACATAGTGCCCTTCTCCATAAGGGCCGGTTTCCATGAAATTCACATTCGCAGTTGATATATCGACAACCTTTGTGCCTACTGACGTGGCTATGTGCAAAGGCCCTGTATCGTTACTTATAAATAATCTGCACATTCTCAGAAGGGCAGCAAGTTCTCCAACGCTTGTCTTCCCCACAAAATTAACCGGCCTTACCTGGGAGTTGACTTCAAACTGACCAGCCAGGTCTGCCTCTCCAGGTGAACCGAAGAGCAATATTTTCGCACCAAAGGCACCGGCAATCATGCCCGCAAGCTCAGCATAAGAGGATACCGGCCAGGTCTTTTCACTCTTGCTCGCACCGAGATGAAACCCGACCATCATGTCCCCTTTACTGATACCCCGATGCTGCAGAAGTAATAACGCCTTTTCTTCATCCTCCCTTGAGGGATCATAAATCAATCCCCTGGTTACAGGATTTACGTCCCCGATTTTCAGATACATGTCAACTATATGAAACGGGTTATAGTTTCTGTTGGGGATAACATTAAAGAAGTACCTCATCCATGGATGCTTTATGACCCTGTGTCCTTCAGAATCCATGGAAAATCCCCTTACTTCCTTTGTCCTGATGAGAGCAGTCAGTATGGCGCTTATCGGGGAATGGGTTATATTTATCGTAAGGTCATATTCTTTTTTGTTTATCCGGTGTATCAGATCTTCTATTAAACGATAATTTCCGACCATTGAATATTTCTTTTCGAGCACCCTCTTCCGGTAATCCTTCATATCAAACTCAATAAGCTCGTCTATAAATGGAATGCCTCTGCATATTTCTTTAAAAGCTGAATTGATGAGCAGGGTAATCCTGGAACCATGATGCTTCGCTTTAAGACCGGCCATTAAAGGCGTAGTCTGAAGGAGGTCTCCCATGCGGGTAAAGTTTATGATCAATATTTCTTTCATGCCTGGATCACTCTAACTACTGCCTTTCTAATCATTATATTATTAGCCAGACAGTCGAATGTTGAATCTCTGTCATTCCGGCTTGTCCGGAATCAATCCTTGTCTTCAAAATATTAGTCCATACGATTACCGACAAACGGTAATGACGGCTTATAGTGTTGGCTTGCCGGTATAATGAATTAAATTTCATCGAGTTAAATTAGTTGTTTCCCAATGTCTGTATTATTATTGTTATCGTGCAAACTCCTTCATGAGCATAAATATGCCCTCAGTTTCAGATATCTGTCCCTCTGAGACCGATATTTCCTCATAAACGTCCGACAGGGTAATACTCTTTTTCCCGGAAAAACGTGACAGATACTCACCCAGTTCCGAGTCCCTGCCAGCTTCCTCGATCAGGCCTTCCACATTCTCTCCCTGCTCAGGCCAGAGAGGCCGGCTGAGTCCCTTTGACGCTATTACCTCCAGCATAGCTGCCATCCTGTTTTCATAAGTATGGTCTTTTAAAACCCTCTGCCTTCCCCGCTCTGCTATCCTGATTCTTTCTTCGGGATGATCAAGATAATATCTGATCTTGGTGCGCAGATCTCCAAGATCATCAAATACAATAATCTCTTCACCTGTCTCAAACAGGCCTTCCAGCGCCGGACGCCTGTCTGCAAGCTGAAACCCGCCGCAGGCCATTATTTCAAAAGTCCTTGGATTAAGAAAGTCTCCGAACGGATTAATTCCTTTATGGTATGTTGAGGAGTGCAGATTGATATTAATTGTGGAAGCATTAAAAATTTTTACTGTCTCATCAGTATCGATCCAGGCACCACCTCTCTGAATGCACTGTGCAAGGTCAGAATTCAGGTCCCAGTCAGTCCCCCATATCTTGAAATCAAGGTCGATCAGGCCCCTCATTAAATGTCTCCGGTTGTAATATCCTGCTCCAGCAAAGGAAAGGTCACTGCCGTAATACTTCATCTCCTCTTCTGTCAATTGGAGCGGTTTATGGACATCAGGACTTGCTGCCATGGGGAGATAGTGATAGTTTTTTATTCCTGCATTATGAAGTTCAGCAAAGAACCGTTCCTTCTGGATTGTGAAAAAGAAATCGTAGGTTGCAGCAATATGCTTCCAGTATTCCATAATCCGGAAATCCTCCACAAACCAGTAGGCAGTGGTCACGTTTTTCTGCCTGAGTTCATCAAGACACTCAGCAGACAGAGGCGCCTGAGCAAGGGATAGAACAAGATCAGATCTGAAGGTTTCACACCGGGCTGTAACAGCTTCAGATATAAATGAGGTTAAATGGCGTAACATGCTGTCATATCTGTTTTTATTCCCCGATATGTCCTTTGCATAAAAGAGTGCACTCTCAAAGCGGCTGTTATCAATTAATTCCACCGTATGCCCCATTTTAATAAGGGCAGAAGAGCAGTACCTGGCAACTGGAAGTGACCCGCCGTATATGGGACTTACAACAAGAATCCGCAGGCCACTACTGATTGTCTCCCGGACACTGAGTTTTGCCTGAATATCATCATAATATTTGCGGTTGAGCGCCACAGATGGTTTATGCTGCAGGACTGTTGCACGGCCTTGAAAAACAGGCATACTGTTATTAATTATTATCCTGATACGTGAGAGTATTGCTGTTAAGTTAGCTGTTTCAAAAGCTTTTCTAAGAACATCTACATTGGGTTCAAAAATAATGACAGGACTTTCGGTAACCTTGCAAAGTTCCAGCAGATGATAGCCAAGTCCGAAGCCCAGGACACAAAGGCATTCTGCTTTATTGATCTCATCTTCATAATATTTGACCCAGGCCTCAGCCTCTTTTTCAGGATCATATAAACTGTGAAGGCTTACGTTATCTGCCCGAATTGAGGGAATGTTCTTTTTAGTATTTACGACTTCAACACGAGAAGGACCGCTCCAGCTGCTTAAAGCTTCTGCCAGCTGGCTGTCAGTCTGCCTTAGAATCTCTATGTTATTTTTAAAAATCATAAGTTAGTTTCAGGAAACAGTAATCCCGTCATAAAATAAACCTTATCGGTTATAAAGCAATTCCCTTGCCAATATGCACATTTTGTGCTGCTGACAGGAATACTTAATATAACTATATGGTTTATAAGAAAACTCCACGCTGAAGTCGTCTCTGAGTATCATGGTATTTCAATCTCGACCTTAGCACTCAGTCAATTCATTGACATAAATATATGGGGCTGAAGCGCTGCTTCTGATTTTCATTTATGAGAAGGGGAAATGGCATGAACACCGGATTTCATGAGAACAAGTCTGTCAGCTTCATCCGGAATCTATATCTACATTAACGCATACATGATGCCAGCCTATCCGGTCTTTCTGAAGTAAAACATCTCAAAAAATGCCCGCCAGTATTTTACGGCCAGTTCAAAAAGCCGATACGCATAGTAGAAATATATCTTCGCAGAAGCAGGCCCTGTTGAATATCTCTCCGACATTCTCTCCCGTGAAGGGAAAATTTCAGAAAAAACGAGTCTTGTTTTCTTCCATACCGTGTCAGCAGATAATGCCCGCATAAAGACCGCATATGAAATACTGCCCGGATCGAAAGTTATCTCTTCAAGCAAAACGCTAAAATTTGAATCAACAGGCATCTGTTCAATTGGCAGCAGCCTTTGTTCCCTGTTATCAAAATATTTCCATACCAGATACAGCAGGGAATATACAGGCCTGGAGATTTCGCTTCGCTCGACAGTTTCACAAAACAGTTCCCAGTTTATCTGGTTTGAGAAGTGTCTCAGTGTCTCATGGATATCACAAAGCCCCCTCAATGTGGCTGACTTATAATTACCGTGAAACATGCTGAGACAAAGGTGAAGCACCATGTCTTCAGGAGAGGGAACGAAAACCGGAACCCCTCCCCGTTCCTGTATTCCTGCCCTTTTCCACCAGTTTTTCACATCTATACCGATATAATCCTGGCAAACGTGCCAGTGGATTTCAATTACAACCGGCTTTTCTTTGTGTACATACGGGGGAAGATGAAAGTGGTTCTGCTTATACCATTCCTCTGATCTGGCTGTACTAATAAATGCGTAGCCTAAGCCGGACATTACCTCCTTGACTACAGGCAGACTTTCCGGTCTGACAAGAAGGTCAATGTCACCCATTTTCCGTAAGCCGATATCTCCGTAAACAGTCCCTGCCAGCGCTGCTCCTTTTAAAAGCATGACGTCTACTTCTTGCTCTTTACATAACCGCAGAATCGGTACTAATTCAGAATAAAGATACATATTTCTCGCGATATTCCCGTGGTAGGCTGTTTTGAGTTTACCCATTATCTCCTGCGGAACGCGGGCCTTCTCGGGAATTTCTTTTAGTCTTTTATAGACCATAGGCGCAATTTGCTGTGATGCGGCGGTATTGAGAAGTTCGTCCCAATTCAGTGGAAGTAAGGCTATAGCATTTACCACGGATGTCTTTTCACCGGGTATACCGGCCCCTACGCACAGGAGCAAAAGTTTCTGTTCATTCGACAGGTCCAAGTCAACACCTCATATTCTATTCACAAAAGCGATTATCAATCCGGGTCATGAACTTACATAAAAAAAGACATAAAAAAAGAATTGACAATCACGGTCAGGTATGATATTAAATATTAAGGGTTAACATACCATAATTCAAGCAGATAATCGCTTGCGGCTCAGGCAGCGTGTCAATATTTAACCTATCGAATGGTCACTATTGCTTTTCTTTACACCTGAAAGATCATTAAAGGAGGGGTAATCCTAATGAAAGAAGACGAGAAAAAATCTGATGAGAAAAAGCCGTATGCTGAACCAAAAGTTCTGGCCACATATGGCAGGGAAGACCTGAAGGGTATTATGATGCCTCACGGGTCCGTTCCAAATCCGAGCGGATGCGGTTGCGGGGGCGGCTCGTAGGGACGGCAATAACGGACTGGTCCAGATAGAGAACAAGACTGATTTATGTACGCTGAAAGAGGCAGGGAACTGAAGCAGGATGAGTTGGTAAAGACCGTAACATAATTTTAATGAGGGGAGCTGCGTGAGACGGATAATCGGGCTTCCCGGAGGTATTGTCATGAAAGAAGAGAAAAAGAATACCGATAAAAGAAAGCCCTATGAAGAGCCGAAGGTCCTGGCAACATACGGGAAAGAAGAACTGAAGGACATAATGATGCCGCATGGTCCTGTTCCGAACCCAAGCGGCTGCGGCTGCGGCGGCGGCAGCTGATTTTGAGGGAGTCATTCCCGGATTTATTTTTACAATGAAGCAGCCGCTGGCGTGAACGAATCTCTCAGTACGTACCCGGTGCGGGAATACCTGCCATCCATTAATAGAACAGTAATCGTGAACCTATGCCCAAAAGAGAACTCAAGACCGAGAGGGGATTTATTTACCCGTCTGTACTCAAACTGCAATGGCATATTACTGACTGCTGTAACCTCCGGTGTGCACACTGCTATCAGGACACCTACGGCAGCAAACAGTTATCCTACAGCCAGCTTCTTCTCATTTACCGGAAATATAACGGACTGCTGAGGCAGCTGAACATTGAAAGCCCCTACCCTGTGCACGGTCATATAACGGTCACCGGGGGTGAACCCTTTATCCGTAAAGACTTTCTTGATTTGCTCGGCGTCTTTCACGCTGACAGAAAGATCGTCAGCTTCTCTGTCCTGACCAACGGGACATTTATTGACGCGCCGATGGCCGCGACGCTGCGGAAGCTTGACGCCTCTTTTGTCCAGGTCAGCGTTGAAGGTTCCGGAGAGACAAATGACTCTATCCGTGGTCATGGTGTTTATCAAAGCACGGTTTCGGCCCTGAAGCATCTGGTAAGGGAGCGGGTACAGAGCTTTATTTCCTTTACCGCGCACCAGAACAACTACGGGCAATTCATGGAGGTGGCGCGGCTCGGGCTGGACCTTGGCGTGAGCCGTGTATGGGCGGACCGGCTTATCCCCCGGGGAAGCGGGTCAGACATGGAAGACCTCTTGCTTTCACCTGCCCGGACCCGGGCCTTTTTTGAGATCATGCATAAGGCCCACAGCGAGTCAGTCAGTTCGTTCTCAAGGACCGGGATTTCGATGCACCGGGCGCTCCAGTTCCTCATTGCAGGAGGGACCCCGTATCACTGCGGAGCAGGCCATACCCTGATTACGGTGCAGCCTGACGGCGGGCTCTGTCCCTGCCGGCGTATGCCAGTCCGTATCGGGGACCTTCTGGAAGAATCCCTTATCGACCTCTATTACGGGAACGACTTTTTTCGCGCCCTGCGTGACCGGTCGCGGGTCAGTGAAGGCTGCGAAGAATGTGCCTTCTCCGGCACGTGCCGGGGAGGATTGAAGTGCCTCTCATATGCAGTCACGGGAGACCCATTCAAAGCTGATCCCGGATGCTGGCTTGCAAAGGGAAGGCAGTTGGAAGTATCTACTGAAGGGACCGTCTGCTGCAGGAGCAGCGCATGAAAGATGACCCAATCGTACAAAATCATCCGGCAGACATGCTGCCTGCCGATTCTTACCGCTTCGTTAACAGGGAGGTCGCCCTTTGCTCAAATTCGGCGCAGATACTGGGGCACTTCAGGTTCCTGTACAAGAGGTTTTTTCTTGGAAACGGGGCGGTTACTGCCAGTGATGCCGGAGAAGTAAAGGCGCAGAAGTACATGATGCATATTGTGGATAACCTTCACAGTTCAAATGAGTTTATTATCAGGGACAATTTCGGCTCTTACCAGCTCTCAGAGACTGAGGGCTCCTGCCGGTATACCTATGAGGACGCCCTTATCCCGTCCCGCACGTTTGAAGGTTTCTGCGATCCGCTTACCCTGATGTCCCTTGCCCTGCTTCGGGCCCTTTCTCGTCTGCTTGAACCCTGTCACCTTATCCACGCAGGAGCCGTTTCATGGAACAACTGCGGGATCATCTTCCCGGCCCCGGCGGACAGGGGCAAGACCACCCTTGTGCTGAAGCTCCTGCAGAAAGGGTTCAGGTTCCTGTCCGATGAAATCGCCTGCATCAATCCTGAAACATTCCGGCTGGAACCCTTTCCGCGTGCTGTAAACGTCCGCAGGGAATCACGGCGTCTCCTGCAACTGGAATATGGACCTTCGGCTGTTCTTCAGCAGGCCCCGGATCTGACACATACCGTCGATGTTGAAGACATTGCTCCGGGCCGTCTCGGACAGTCTTCTGAACCACAGTACCTTATCTTTTTAAAGGGTATTGGTGAAAAACCGGGACTTGAGCGTATCTCACCCTCACATGCGCTCTTTGATGTTATGCAGTTTGTTCTCACCACAGCAGGGGAACCCTCAACCCTTCTTCTCAAACTCGCCCCTGTTATTGACAGGCTGAAGTGCTTTAACCTTGTTACGGGAAACATCGATGCAACGGCCGGTCTTATAACAGACCTGGTCAGTGCAGCATCTTCAAAAGAGAGGAGCCCGGAACATGGTCCCTGAAACGTATGTAAAGACTGTCCTTGATATCTGGTCGGAATGCCGTGAGAAGACGAGCCATACCGTTGAGGGCAACTGCATGTCTCCCCTTATCCGGGAGGGCGACTCCATCGTTATAGAGCATGGAAGACGGGATATAGCCGCAGGTGATATCGTGGTTGCCAGGATTTTATCCAGATACAATGTCCAGCGTGTAATAGGCAGGGAAGTAAAAGATGGAAGTGAAACGTATCTTTTAAAAGGAGACCAGTCCAGCCTTTTTCATGAATCCGTGTCCCGCGGCGATATTGTCGGAAAAGTGGTTGAAGTCTCCGGATCAAACGGGCGGCTTTGCCTGGATTCTCTTTTCTGGAAGGGTGCAGGCTCTATACTGCTGATGCGATCGGTTATTTCAGTCCGCCGCATGAAAGCGGATTCCCTTCTCTGGAAAGGCGTCAACGGTCTTTTTACCATACGGGCCGCGCTATTGCCGGGGATGTGCTCTCTCAGCCTCTTACCTTTCAGATGCATTTGTTTTGTATCCGGGAAATGGTCTCAAATCAGGAAACGCTATTTGAATAAATCTTGAAGGAGGATTAAATGGACGCAGGCAGGCCTTTACGCAAGAGTGGTCTTATTTCCCAGAAAATTGGTGATGAATGCATGCTGTATGATCCTGCAAAGGGTTCCATGCACGTCATCAATGGTACAGCTGAATTTGTGCTGAATCTCTGCGACGGGACACGCAGCCTCAATGAGATAGAGCAGCAGGTGCTGGAAGCACATCAGGTACCGGAAGGAATTCATATAAGAAGACATCTGGAAAACATTCTTCATAACTTTACCGAACTGGGAATAATTCAAACACAAGTTCCATAGAGAGATACAGATATGTCATTGTCCATCGGTATTCAGCTTACGACACGGTGTAACCTTACATGCACACACTGCTTCCTGGATGGTTCTGTAAACGATCTGTCCATGGAAACCCTGAAAAACATTATCTCATATGCAAAGGTCAACGGATGCACCTGTCTTTCCCTGACCGGCGGAGAACCTGCGCTCCATCCACGCTTCGCTGAGATCGTGGGCGCCCTTGCCGGGAATAACATGACATTTACGATGATCACAAATGGACAGAATTTCGCTGATACATATCAGCGCATTCCCCTCATTGCTGAAACCTTGCGCAGCGTTGATTTCAGCCTGGACGGAGCTACAGAAGAGATACATGACCTTAACAGGGGAAACGGGACATTCCGCAACGTCCTTCGCGCTGTGAGTATATGCAGCTATAAATCAATCCCCTTTGGAATAAGGATGACCGTCACGATGAGAAATATTGAGCGACTGGAAGAGATGGCGCTTCTTGCCGCAAAACTGGGGGCACGTGAACTGTTCATTCTCCCCCTCCAGCCCACACCGGGTACTGCTTCCCTGAATTTACTCCCTGGTCCCAGAGATCTGGACATGATTCAGGAGCAGGTATTGCGTCTGCGGAAGATCTTCAGAATGAAGATCACCCTGACCGCCGGTTATTACAGCAGGGACCTTCTCTTTGTGTGTCCCACTTTGATGAAGGATGATCTGTTCGTAACTTCTTCGGATGAAGTCAGTTTCTGTTGTCATCTGACGAATTATGCGGGAGGTATAAAGGGCACTGAAATGATCGCTGATCTAAAAAAGGCCGGACTCCGTGAAGCACATCAGCTCATTAAGAAAGCGGTAACCGGCTATAAGCAGAATAAAACGAAGGACCATGAAAGCGGTCTGCTTCAAAGGGCAGACTATTACCCCTGCTGGTACTGCCTGAAATATTTCAGGAAGGTTGACTGGATGGCGGAATATCCCGACAACCCGTGGTCTGCGGACATGCTCCGGCAGAAATCAGGAGGTGAGGAAGAACATGAGACAAGACAGCAAGCAATGATACCGGAGATCTGCAAATGAATACCGATCATATCAGGTATCAACAGGACCCGGCAGCGATAACGACATTTCTCAACAGCGATGAGGCCGTTATCGTCCACGCGGACACGAAATTATCTTATGCTCTCAATGCGACCGGGATTGCGATCTGGAACCTCCTGTCGCAAGGTCACGGCATTAATGAGCTTACAAACGGGATCTGCACTGAATTCGATGTCGATCGTGAACAGGCGCGCGACGGGGTCATTCATTTCATTGAAGAGCTTTTATCTTTCAGACTGATCGTGCCCTTACGACAGGAAGAGATGTAAAACATGCACGATTTCACTAAATTGACAGACAGCTTCTGGGACAATGAATATAAGAACAACAGGGCATGGCATGATACTGTTGCGCCAGCCATGCCCTGGTTCGGAACTGCGTTAAAGTATAAAGCCGCATCAAGAATACTGGACATTGGCTGCGGCTGCGGAAGAAACTCCCTGTACCTGGGCAAAATGGGATTTTCAGTGACCGGAGTCGATGTCAACAGCACCGGACTTCAGCAGGCCGGAGAGCTGGTAAAACTGCACAATCTCGCAAACGTCAGCTTTGTAAGAGGAAGCGCAGCACACATTCCCTTTCGAAATGATTTTTTCGACGGTATCGTCTGCCTCTTTACTTTAAATATATTGTCCGGTGAGCAGCGCAAACAGGCAATACTGGAAATGCAGCGAGTTTTAAACAAAGAGGGTAAACTCTGTCTTGCAGAGTATGTGAATGAAGACTTATCAGAAGAAGGTGTCACAGCACTGCTTGAGCATTTTACCATCCTTGGGTCATGGTATAACGAAGTACCTCTTCTTGCCGGGAGTTCCCCTCCGCTTAAGACCCTCTGCATTATTGCGGAATTACGAAAGGATCGGACTTCAGGAGACTGATACATTAACACACCGGGACTGTTGCTATCAGATTGTTTCAGATATTCATCCAAAGGAGATAATTTCAATTCCATGAAGATATTTTAACTATAATGTATTTCTGAACTTATGGATTACACGAAGTTATCTTCAGAATTCTCTATTACTTAAGCACGTTGACACTTCGCATGTATCAGTAAGTTCGATAACGCTCCGGAGGGTTTGATTTAATCCGGTAATCGTGTAAAGCTTGTCTGCAGATCAATGTTACGTTTGTAGGGGCAGGTTTGAAACCTGCCCTTCCTGTTATGGTATAATGCTATCCATACTGTCTGAGGGGACATGCGTC